>DAIQNQ010000062.1:6508-16744 GCA_036788275.1 Thermonemataceae bacterium | reverse complement strand
CGAATATCGGCCACACGATTCTCGGGCACTTGCTGAATTTCGATGCGATTTCCCGTGATTTCTTCACAGATACGGGTCAGTTCTTGCAAAGAGGCGCTGGTTTCTACCCCGCCCCCTACATTGAACACTTCTCCATTGATTTGGTCAAGATGATGCATCTGCCAGTCAATCAGGCCAAACAAATCATCAGTATGTAGCATATCACGCACCTGCTTGCCTTGGCCTCCATAGCCAAAATAGCCTAATTTTCCTTGCCAGAAGTGTCTGGCCATCCACAGCACCACCACGCCCTGATCCACCTTGCCCATTTGCCAAGGGCCTGTCAAGACACCACAGCGATTGATGACAGTACGAAGGCCATAAAAGTGTTGAAACTCCTGAATCATCAATTCCGAAGCCAACTTGGTAGCACCATATAGTGAGCGATACCCACCCAGAGGGAAATCCTCGGCAATGCCTTTGGCAGAGATACCCGGCAAGCTTTGTTGGTCTTGTAATACAAAACGAGTGTCAGCTTCTTCAAAAAGGCTCTTCTCAATATTCTCTATCGGATACACACGGCTGGTAGAGAGGAAGATAAAATCTGCACCTGTTTTTTTTGCAAAATACAGGCAGTTAATCGTTCCATTGAGGTTGGTATCTACCAAATAGTCTGGCGTACCGTCGAGCCCGGCCAATACAGATGGTTCTGCCGAGGCTTCAATGATGGTATCTATTTGAGTGGGCAGACTGTCAAAGTCAGCTTTTTGACGGATATCGCCATGTACAAACTGAACGCCTGCTTCTGCTAAGCGGGGCAGATTGAGCTCAGAACCCCTACGTTTGAGGTTATCAAAAGCAATTACCTTGTAATGAGGATACTTTTTTTTGAGATGAATGGCTAGCGAAGAGCCTACGAATCCGGCTCCTCCGGTAATGAGTATACTTTTATCTGTGAACATAGATGAAGAAAAAGGTGCTGCAAAATTTACTGTGCAAAATTAAATATTTTCCCTTGCACCAGCAACGCACAGCCCTTTGTTTCTCACTTCTTCTTTTTCAGCCCCAGCAAGAGCAGCAGCAAGCCCGGGGGCAGGGGCAGCCAAGCAAGGTCTTTGAGTTCGCTCAGGTGAGAGCTGTTGCTACCGATTTGGTACATGGCCGCCGCCGCCAAAAAACAGAGGGCAGCCAAAATTTGATAGGTCTTTTGCATAGAGAAAAATAAAGATGACGAAGAAATAAACTACAAAAAAAGGCCGACTTTCTGAAAGCCGGCCTGCCAATCAAATTACTTTATAATTCCACAAATTTGGCAGAGTTGAAGAATCTGTCCACTACTTCTTGATTGGCGTACTGCTTGTCCATGCTCATCACCATCAACTGATAAACGGTATCGTTTACCACAATCAGACGGATATTGGTGTAAGCGCCGTCTTTGGTAGCATAGCGCGCCTCGGTACATTTAAAGCCGCCTGCATTGCAGTCGCGAGGTTTTTCGGAGCGTGCCGCGGACTTCAATATATCCTTCATCGAATCGTCTGCCAAGGAGTTAGGCAGGCCTACGCCCGGCTTTTGGGTGGCTTGCAGCACAAAGGTAAGCCCCATGCTGGCTACTGTATAAGTGTACCGAGGAGTATTGCCTTCCTTTTTTTTGAGGGTGGGTTTGCGTGGGAAGTCTATCTCTACCCCAAGGCCTTCGCTGTGGAGGTTGATAGTTTGCCAGTTTTGTGCTGTGGCCTGTGTGGCTACCAAGCATACGATTGCGAAGAAAAGAATCTTTTTCATAAGCATTAAAATTTAGAAGATGGATAATAAAAAAACTTGGGAAAATAGGGGGAGAACTTTGTGAAAGACTCCCTCCGGATGTATTTGATAGTTAGGTTGAAAATATTTATTGACTCAGGCGCACTTTCAGCTCAAAATCGCCTTCAGTGATGCCCTCTGCTCCGGCCACGCCAATCAGTACCCTATAAGGCTGATTCACGGCTCGTAGCCGCACTTGTTGATTACCTGCGGCTTTGCTAAAGTCGCTTGGGGGATTGGCAGCGCTCCATTGCTCGTAGCCCGCCTCACAGCTCACGCAGCTGCTCTCTTGTGGGGGCAGGGTGCGTCCATCAAAGCCCGAATAAGCATATACATTGATGCGCTTGCCTTGGAGAGACTTTACAATGATGGTAACTTCCGAGCGCTGGGGCAAGTCCATCCAATAAAACACGTGCGCACCTTGAAACTCCTGAAAGCGTGTGCCCGGAAAGCAGGCCATGGTGCTGAGTTGTGCCCACTCCAAGGGAATGACCTTGCCATCGCGCAGATTGCCTTTGAGGCTTGCTTCTTGGCCTCTTTTTACTTTGATATAAGCCTTTACGCCTGCTATTTCTGTATTCATGGGGCGCAGACGAGTACTTGCCGTAGGAATCAGCTCGTCGTAAGAGGCCGCATAGCCATCGTAGCCTACCCAATAGCCATCGTTGCGCACTTCTTTGACAGTGGCCGGATACCACTTCTGGTCTTTCTCGAAGCGTACTTCTACGCGATCGTCTTTCTCAAACTTTTGTGCTTGGCTTTCTTGAAGCAATCCGCCCCAGAGTAAGCACCAAATAAACAGATGAAAATTCTTCATATTTGTAATGTTTATTTTGATTTTAGGAAAAAAAATGAAATATTCGTTTGTCTGAACCTTGTATTGAATTTATGAAAAGTAATGTTAAAAATCATACAAATCCCTTTATTTTGACTACTCAATCACAATAAAATGCAAAAATTTTATAAAAAAATACAAAAATTATCACTTCTCATTGTTCTTTTATCTTTCCTTTGCCTCGGAGCAGCCGCCCAAAACAAAGCACAGATAGACAGCCTGAACCGTGCTTTGGCACAAAGCGCCGAAGACAGCAATCGCGTGTATATCTTGTGTGAGCTTACGGCGCAATACGCCACTTTGGACAAAGAAAAAGCCCTTGGCTATGCCCAAGAGGCGCTCCGTGTATCCAAGCATCTGCAAAATGTCTATGCCGAAGGCTACGCCCTCAATATGATAGGCTATGTGTATGATTTTCAGAGCGAGTTTGACAAGGCCACGGAGTATTATCTGAAATCGCTCAAAATCAAAGAAAGTATCCAAGACTTGTCGGGCATTGCTGCTTCTTATCAAAATTTGGGTGTAGTAGCATATTTTCAGGGAGAAAACACCCAAGCACTTGACTACTACCAAAAGGCGCGTGCCCTCAGAGAGCAACTCCAAGACCAAGAGGGCATTGCGGCGGTACTCAACAACTTGGGCATGCTCTACCGCAAGGAGGCACGCTACGAAGAGGCGCTTGCAGTATATAAACAGGCCTTGCGCATCAAAAAAGAGCTTGGCAGACCTCCGGCCAGCTTGGCGGCCACCTTGCACAATATTGGCATTACGTATCAATACCAAAAAGACTATCGCACAGCCCGCAAATATTTGGAAGAATCTCTGTTTTTTGAGCAAAAAGCAGGACATTGCTACGGTATCGTAGGCTCTTGGACGGCCTTGGGCGAGCTGGCCTTGGTAGAGGGAGCGATAGAAGATGCCCAAGCCTTGCTTTACAAAGCGCTTGAAAAGGCCACAGATTGCAGTGCCAAAGACTTTGAGTTGCAGGTATATCAGCTTTTGGTACAAGCCGATACCTTGACCCAAAACTACCGCGCGGCGCTTGCCCACCAGCAGCGCTACCAAAGTATCAAAGATGAAATTTACAGCAAAGAGAAGGCAGAGGCCATTGCCAAATACCAGAGCCTCTACGAAACGGAAAAAAAGGAACGTGAAAACCAAGTGCAGCAAGAAGAAAACAGAGCTTTGCGCCAGAAGCTTTATTCAGGGGCTTTGATAGCACTGCTTTTGTTACTTTTGCTTGCCTTGCTGTATTGGCAGACACGTACTTTGGGTCAAAAAAGGCAATTGGCACTCCAAAAAGCCCAAGCCGAACAAAAGCAGATGGCTGCCGAAAAGCGTGCCGACGAGGAAGAAAAAATGCGCCTTGCCGAAGAGATGCGCGCGCAGCAAGAGATTGTAGCGCTCCAAGAGGCGCAATGGCAGGCTTTGATAGACCACAAAAACCGAGAGCTCAGTTCTTTTTCTTTACACATGATAGAAAAAAACGAGATTTTTAGCACCCTCAAAGAGCAGCTGGAGCGCCTCCAAACCTTGGCTCCCCAAGAAGAGCTACTCGCCAAACGCCTCAAAGAGCTACTCAAATTGGTGAAGCAGCACACACAAGCCACCGAAGAGTGGGAGCGCTTCAAGCACTATTTTGAAGAGGTGCATCCTGACTTTTTTAAGAAGCTTCAGGAAAAAACTGAAGAAGAACTTTCGGCCAAAGAGCTGAAGCTCTGTGCCTACCTCAAGCTGCATTTAGATACCAAGAGCATTGCCAATCTGCTTGATATGAGCGTGCGAAGTGTAGAATCTTATAAGTATCGTATCAAGAAAAAACTCGCTTTGGAGGAGGCCGCCGCCTTGCAAGAGTATTTATTGCTTGTATAAGCAAAGCCAAATCTTCACAAAAACTTAAAGTCAGTTTGCCTTGCCTTTGTTGGGGAGTATGTACTTTTATGATGCCTATCAAACCCTTTTTCCTTATGAAGTCTTTTTTCTTACACAGCTCTTTTATATGTTTGCTGCTGCTTAGCACAAGCACTTTTGCACAACAAAAAAAATCACCCATGAAAAATCCTTTGTTTCCTCAGCTGACCACTTATCTGAAAAACATAGAAGCCTCTTTTGCCGAAATCCCCGAAGAGCGCCGAGAAGCCCTCGCCGAAATCAGTGAATACTTGCTTGCCCAAGTCCGGAAAAAGCAAAGTGCCAATTTTATCTTTATCTGCACCCACAACTCCCGTCGTAGTCATTTCAGCCAAGTATGGGCCAGTGTAGCGGCTTATTATTATGGTTTTGAAGGAGTGGCCTGCTATTCGGGTGGTACCGAAGCCACGGCTTTCAACCCGCGTGCCGTAGCCGCCCTCGAAAGGGTTGGTTTACAGGTATTGGCCAAAGAGGGCAGCGAAAATCCCCGCTACCGCTTGGTGATGGGCAAAGATGCCCCCACGATAACAGCTTTTTCTAAAAAATATGCCGAGGGAGGCAATCCTACCAAAGACTTTGCCGCTGTGATGACCTGCTCACAGGCCGACGAGGCTTGCCCTATTGTATTTGGAGCTTCAAAACGCATTGCACTGCCCTACGAAGACCCCAAGGCTGCTGATGGCAGCGCCCAAGAAAGCCAAGTGTATGACGAGCGCTGCCGACAAATCGCCGTTGAGATTTTTTATGCCTTTCACTTAGCCGCTCAGAAGCAAAAATAAGCTTTTTAGAAGGAGTATTTTACCAACTGCACTTCTCGACAGTTTTCGGGAAGTGCAGTTTTTTGTATTTAAAATTGCATAAATTCATCTCCTGCTGCAACCTTTCCCCAAAGTGCATGTCTATGGCTTAGTAAATGAATCTATCCATCATCAAATCCTATATTTTTATGAAACGTATCTGCTTTTTAATCTTACTTTTGCCTTTTTCTGCACTTTGGGCACAAAACCAAAAAGCCTATGAGGTAAAAAACTTTCAAGCCATAGATTTTGCCGCTTCAGGTCAGCTCATCTTGCAAGAGGGCAGCAGCGAAGGCCTCCGCATAGAAGCTTCCGAAGAGGTAAACTGGGAAGACTTAGAAATAGAAGTGCGCAACAAAAGTCTGCATATTGGCTGGAAACGCAGCAACAGAATCTTCCGTAATAATATGCCCGAATTGAAGTATTATGTTACTTTCAAAAAATTAGAGGCTCTGGCTGTATCAGGTGCTGCCAAGCTGACTTGTGAATCCACCATTCGTGGCGATAAATTTGTATTGGCGGCCTCCGGCTCTTTCAGAGGTGAGTTGCCCGTGGAGGTAGATATCTTGTCGGTGAGTATTAGCGGCTCCGGCAATATCACTGTGCGTGGCAAAGCCAACGACCAAGTGCTGGCCATTAGCGGCTCCGGCAAATACTACGCCTTTGAGCTGGCCAGCAAGTCGGCCAAAGTGGCCATCAGCGGCTCAGGTACAGCAGAAATACAAGCCGACAATGCCCTGCAAGTACGCAGCAGTGGCTCAGGCCGTATCCGCTACAAAGGCAATCCCAGCAAGGTGGACATCGTAAACAGTGGTTCTTCTAAGGTAAGCAAAGAGCAGTAAAAAGCCTTCATCTCTGCGCCTTTGGGAGCAAGTATAAAAAATTAAATTTTATCTTCGATTTGTCAAAAATAGCCCTTGCTCAAAGGGCTATTTGTTTTATATTTTATCCAATACATCTCTTGGAAAACGATACGATTGCTGGTACTCGAAGGAATGCAAGGAGAAGAGGAAGTATGATAATTTGATGATTTTTTAATCTACCAAGCACCGTGTTTTTCTGCTACTTGTCGTATCTTGCATCATCTTTCAGACAATCGTTTTCAAAATATCTATATAAAAATGAAGAGACGTGATTTCTTTCGCAATGGTGCTGCCCTGACTGCCACTACCGCTTTGTTCAATCCTTTTGATGCTTGGGCCGGCGACAGCTCAGAACAAGTGATAGAAAAGCTTGGTAAAAAGGCCAAAAACATTATTTTTCTGGTAAGCGATGGTATGAGCATCGGCACGCTCAATATGGCGCATCTGCTCTTGCAAAGGCAATATGGCAAAAGCAGCCGCTGGCTGGAGCTGTACCAAAGCCAAAAAGCCAAACGCTCGCTCATGGATACGGCCTCGGCCAGCTCTTTGGTAACCGATTCTGCCGCCGGAGGCTCTGCTTGGGGCTGCGGTGTACGTGTGCCCAATGGGGCGATCAATGTGGGAGTGCAAGGAGAGCTGTATCAGCCCATTTTACAAAAAATGAAAGCCGTCGGAAAAGCCGTAGGCTGTGTAACGACCGTGCCCATTACCCACGCCACGCCCGCCAGCTTTTGTGTGAACAGCAAAAGCCGTAACGGACAGGCCGAAATAGCCGAGATGTATCTGCCGCTGCGCTTCGATGTGATGATGGGCGGCGGATTAGAATATTTTGCGGGCAATTTGCGCAAAGACGGCAAAGATTTGCTGGCTGCCTTTGGTCAAGCGGGCTATCAGGTATTGCAACACCGCAACCAGATGCTCGAAGTGCAGAGCGGAAAGCCTGTATTGGGTGTTTTTTATGAGTCCGGCTTGCCTTATAGCCTCGACCGTATCCAGCAAAAAAACTTGCAAGAGCAAGTACCTACCTTGGCCGAAATGACCCAAAAAGCCATTGACCTGATGAAGGGCAACCCCAAGGGCTTTGTGATGCAGGTAGAAGGAGGAAAGGTGGACTGGGCTGCCCACGCCAACGACCCCGCCGCCTTGCTCTACGACCAAATTGCCTTTGATGAGGCGCTTGGTGTGGCGCTTGATTTTGCTGAGAAAGATAAAAACACGCTCGTGATTGTTACGACCGACCATGGGAATGCCAATCCGGGGCTTTTTTATGGCAAGGAAGCAGATAAAAACTTTGATAAAATTCAGAAATTCCGTTATTCTAACGACTGGGTATTGCAAAGTATCAAAAAAGACATGCGCCCCGAACAAGTGGTAGAGCTGATAGAGTTTGCCCAAGGCATTGTGTTTAAGAAAGAGGAGGCAGAGGCGCTGCTTACCTACTACCGCGATTTCAAAGAAGAGGGCACTTACAACTCTTACAAGCTGCCCTTCCGTAAGATGGCCGAGCTACAAACACAGTACACTTCTATCTCGTGGGCAGGCATAGACCATTCTGCCGATTTTGTAGAGCTTACTGCCTTTGGGCCGGGGGCAGAGGCGCTCAAACCTTTTGTCAAAAACTATGAGTTGCATAATTTTATGCTGCAAACAGCAGGCTTGAAAGTCAAATAATCCTTTTTATCATATACAAAAAAGCCCTTGGTTATGCACCAAGGGCTTTTTTGTATAGCAATATTTTTTATTTCAATATGTCGCCAAGCTGAGAGATAAGGGCAGGGCCACGGAGGTTTTTGGCAATGATTTTTCCATTTTTATCTATCAAGAAATTCATCGGAATAGCCTTTACATTGTAGGCGAGGGCAGCTTCCGACTGCCAAAACTTCAGGTCTGAAACGTTTGTCCAAGTGAGTTGGTCTTTTTCGATGGCCTTGAGCCAAGCATCGCGCTCTTTGTCGAGCGATACGCCATATACTTCAAAACCCTTGCTGTTGAATTGCTGATAAGCTTTTACCACATTGGGGTTTTCGGCGCGACAAGGGCCACACCAAGCTGCCCAGAAGTCAATCAATACGTATTTACCACGCATTGAAGAGAGCTTCACTACGTTGCCATCTTTGTCGGCCAAGCTGATTTCAGGTGCCATGCTGCCTACTGCCGTAAGGGAAAACGCATCTACTTTGGCAATGAGGTGTTTGGCAAAATCTTCCTGACCGCGTTTTTTCTTTAAAGCAGCAGCAATCTCCTTCAAAAACTCATAGTCAGTGGCATCTGTCCAAGTAGTACCATAATAAATGAGTACCGAAGAGGTAGCAGCTTTTTGGCGGATAAGGTCATTCATATCCTGCTGCATCTTTTTCTCTCCACTCTCGTATTCGGCAAAGATTTTTTCCATTTCAGCCTCATCATTGCTACTTTGGGCTTTTACATAGCGTGCTTCCAGTGCTTCCATATTTTTCTTGAAAGCTTCTTCTTTTTGGAAATTGCTGTAAAGCACCTCTGTACCCGGCGAGCCCGTAATCGTTGGCTGGCTTTCGGCTTGCATGTCGAGAAGTACATTGATTTGTTCTTTAGGCTCGGCGGCAAGAATCACATTTTTTTTGCCATAAAAATTCAAAATATACAAGTTAGGCGCTTGGTGGCGTACATTTACCTGAAACTCGCCTTTGCTGTTTACCTTGAAGCTGTCAATAGGAACCAACTGCTCACTTTTATAATCAAAATAATTGAGAACAACCGATTGCGATACATCGGCAGATGTTACTTTTCCTTTGATAGAGAAAGAAGTGTTGGCTTTTTGCTGTGCTTGGGCAAGCAGGCTTGTCAAGAGCAGCGCAGAGAAGAGATAACGAAACATAGAAAAAGATTTAAAATGAAAGGAAATAGAATTTATACTTTTTGGGCAGGTACGCCAAATACCGTGCTATTCTTATCAACGCTCTGAATCACCACCGAGCCTGCTCCGATACGGGCGTTTTTGCCGATGCGCAAGCCCGATACAATGGTAGCGCCGGCCCCTATGAAAGCGCCTTCTTCGATATGCACTTGGCTGCCGATGCGCGCACCTAAGCCAATGTGTACAAAGTCTTCGATGTGGCTTTCGTAGTCAATAAGCGCTCCGGCTTGTAGGATACAGTGGCTGCCGAGCTGTACGTGGCTGTTGAGGAATACGTGGGCATCCAACATATTGCCGTGGCCGATACTTGCCGAGGTGGCCAAATAGGCCTTGGCATGGATGGCGTTTACGGGCATTACTTTGCGACGCTCGATGAGCATTTCTACGATTTTCTGGCGTACTTTACGTTCCTCCAAAGCCACAAAAGCTTCGCATTTACGACCGATGAGCTTAAGGAAGCCCTCGTCGTCGGTATCGCCCAGAATAGGAATCTCGTCAATGCTTTGTTGGTGCAGAGTGCTGTCATCGTCTAAGAAGCCATAGACGGTTACTTGATGGCTGCGAAAGATTTCGAGTGCAGGCTTGGCAAGGCCTTTGGCACCAAAGATAATGAGGGGGTTTTCCATTGAAATAAATACTACTGGATAAGAATTTTGGGTTTTGTGAAAAATAATGGCAGCGTGCTTATTTGGCTTTGCGAATATATACGGCTGCACCGATTACCTCGCCTTGTTCCGATTTGAGCGGCTCAAAAGCCAATCGCACCTTGATACGGTGTTCGTTGAGACCGTAATCTTCTTCTCTTTCAAAAGATTTGCCCACGGTCATGAGTTCTTCCCAGTTGGCACGCATGCGTATTTGGTCTTCGGGCAGGCTGAAAATATCCATCCAGTTCATTCCCACACGCAGTTCTTTTTGGTAGGCCATGCGTACGGTACGCGCCATACGGCTATTGAAGCTCATGATATGCTGCTCGGCATCGAGGGCTACGATGCTGTCTTGCGATTTTTCGATGATTTGCTCCGTAATCAAGTTGTTGCGGGTGAGCTGCTGTTCGATACGGATTTTCTCTATCTCTTCTATCTTGATGGTGATGAGGTCGAGCATCGAGGTTACGAAGCTTTGCTCTTCGAGTGTCCATTCGCGTGGGGTACG
>DAIQNQ010000062.1:0-6408 GCA_036788275.1 Thermonemataceae bacterium | reverse complement strand
AGCGGCTTGAGCAGGTCGCGGTCGTACTCCCAGATGCTCACCCTTGCGATATTGAGGGTATTGGCGATAGACTCCGTAGCTTGGAAAGCAAAGTCTTTGAGATTGCCATCGTGCAATTTCTGAGAGCCCAAAGAGGTAAGGGTTTCGATTTGCTTGCGCAAGCGCTCCTTGCTTTCGATAATGGCCTCTTCGTTTTTCTTTTGGTCGGTAATGTCCTGATAAGTACCGATAATGCCCACTACTTTGTTTTCGGTATCGTGGAAAGGCACTTTGCTCACGCGGAGCCATACTTGTCGGCCATTGGCTTGTACCTGCGATTGCAGCACGTCCAGCTCCGGCATATTGGTTTCCATGATTTTCTTGTCGGTAGCCACATAGAATTCGGCTTCGGCTTCTTCCCAAATATCATGGTCAGTTTTGCCGATAATGTCTTCGGTTTTTTCGTAGCCGATGGTTTGGAGGAATTTCTTGTTGCAGCCCAAGAAGCTGGAGTCTGTATCTTTCCAGAATACGCTTTGTGGCAGCGTATCAATGATTTTTTGAAGCATATCCTTGGAGGATTGCAGCTTCTTCTGTATTTCTTTCTGGTCGGAGAGGTTGCGAATAGAAAACACCCGAATACGTTGTTCTCCAAAGCGGATTACCCTTCCTTGCATATCTACGGGGATTTCTTGGCCGTCTTTGTGTACCACCAAGGCATCGTAAGGCTTGTCGTAGCCCAGCTGCATGTTGATGATGGCTGTGGCTTTGCTTTCGGAATCCAAATAATTGAAAATATACTTCCCAATCAGGTCTTCGTAAGAGTAGCCTGTCATGAGGCAGAAGGCATTGTTTACATCTTTGATATAGCCTTTTTCGTGAATCACGATGCCCTCGGTAGTAGAGTCGGTAATGGCTTTGAGGCGGTTTTCGCTGTGGAGGAGTTCTTGCTCTGCTTTTTTCTGCTCGGTGATGTCTTTGGAGAAAAGTACCGCGCCGATGGTATTGCCTTCTTTGTCTTGGATAGGGTTATAAAAGCGGCGGAAGAAAAACTCACCGACAACCACATCTTTTTCCTTCTCTTTTCCCGATACTTTTACCTTTTGTTTTTCAGTTTGCATAAAGTGCTCAATATCGGTATAAGCACCTTCCTGAAACACCTTCGTCCAGTTGCGTTGAAATTGCTCTATCAGCTCTTGGCGTTTGTAGTCGAAGTCGCGGAAGATATTCATGCCCACTTGCGGTATTTGGCCGGTTTCAGCTTCCATAAACTTTACCCATTGCGTATTGAAGGCCAAAATATTGAAATCGGCATCTACGGCAATGATTTCGTCTTCGGTACTTTCCAAAATAGCCGAAATACGCGTATTGGTAAGCTCTCTTTCTTGCTCGATGCGGTGCTTGTCGGTAATATCCCTTACAATCACGGCCAAGGCGATTTGCTTGCCTTTGGCATCTTTGATACTCACCACGTTTCCGGCGGTATATACCGGGCGCTGGGTACGCTGGTTAATCATCTGGATTTCACCTTCCCAGAGGCCGAAACTTTGGACTTCTTCCATCACTTGCTCCTGAAAATAAGCCCAGCGGTCTTTGTCGAAGAAATCTTTGAGATGTAGTTTCTGCTCTTGGAAGTTGCCCACTCCAAACTCTTGTTGTCCGGCGCGGTTGGCATAAGTGATTTCAAAGTTTTGATTGAGCATAAATACAAAATCGGTGGCATTTTCGACCATCGCCACAAATTTTTGCTGCTCATTTTGCTGTCTTTCCAGCTCTTCATTTTGCTGGCGTATGCGGTCTTCAATACGTTTTTGGCGGGTAATGTCCTGAATCGTACCGAAAAGAAAGTGTGTGCTGCCATCTTCAAAAGCATTTCTTTTGATAGAGAGGGCTACGTTGCGGAAGTCGCCGCCGATTTGCTTGATTTTAAACTCCAGCTTGGTTTCATAGTCGGCATCAGGCGATTTGGTGGCCTGCCCAATCACAATATCCACAAATTTGCGGTCGTCGTCGGCCACAAAAATATTCATAAAGCGTTCTGTGGGGATTTCGTAGCCGTTTTCTACTTCGTGGTTGGTACGCAGCAGGCGGTAGAGTTCCTCGGAGCCTACGATACACTGCTTGCCTACATCGAGCTTCCAAGGAGCCAAATCAGCCATTTGGAGGGCTTCGGAGAGCTGTTCTTCTTTTTCTTGCAATTCAGCGGTACGCTGCACTACTTGTTGCTCCAAGCTTTCCTTTATTTTTTGCAGTTCGCTTTGGCTTTCATACATTTCGTGTTGGGTGGTGGCCAACTCCTCCATATTTTTGCGCATCATTTCGTCGCGCAACTGAAGCTCCAAAGTATCTTCTTGCGACTTGAGCAGGAGGCTTTCTGTTTTTTGGCTGTTTTTGAGGCCGGCCAGCGTAGAGGCAATGTTTTCGGCAAGCTTCTCTACAAAGTCTATTTCGTATTCTTCAAATTTATTGAAAGAAGCAATTTCGATGGCACCATAGACCTCATTGTTGTCCATAAGGGGCACAATAAGGAGATTTTTGGGATTGGCATCACCCAAGCCGGAGGTGATTTCGATATAATCTTCGGGGATTTTGTCGAGGTGCAGGGTGTCTTTTTCGAGTACGGCTTGGCCGATAAGCCCTTGGCCTATTTCGAGCCTTTTTTGTAAGAATTTCTTTTTGCTGTAAGCAAAACAAGCTTTCATTTCGAGAAAAGCCTCTTTTTCTTCTTCACTCACCACAAAAAGCCCCCCTTGGTTGGCCTTGAGGTAGTCCACCAAAGAGGAGATAATGCGGTAAGAAAGCTCCTCCATATCTTCGGAGCGGGTACGCAAAATCTCTACGAAGCGATTGAAGCCCTCGTTGGCCCAGTTGCGGCGGCGGTCTTCTTCGCTTACTTTCAGGAGGTTGTCGCGCATGTTGAGCAAGGCATAGCCCAATACGTCTTTTTCGCTACGCACTTTGAAGTCGGAGTTGAACTGCGCCTGTCCGATACTCTTGGCAAACTCCGAGGTTTGTTTGAGGCTGAGTACGAGTTGGTTGATGTTTTGGGTGAGCGTGCCTATCTCATCGCGGCGGTCGTATTGCAGGCGCTGCGATACATCGCCCATAGCCACTTCTTCGGTGATATTGGCTACCTTGGTAAGGGGCGCAATAAAGCGTTTTACCAAATAATAATAACCGCCTACCAAGCTCAATACTACCAATATGATGGTAACGAGCAGGCTAAATTGGATGATGAACTGCGTACTGATATAATTTTTGATATAGCGCTCTGTAAGCTCGGCATTGAGCTTTTGTACCTTCTTGGTTTTGATCAAGAGATTGCCATAAGCTTTTGCTACCAAAGGATTTTTTACTCTTTCCACTTGCTTGGTATCAAGTTCTTCTACACCAAGTAGGTCTGTATTGTTGCTTTTTACAGTATCAAGGTAAATACTTTCGTTGAGCAATACTTGGATGTCGCGCTCATAAAGCAGCCAAGCGTCGTTGAGTTCGATGAGTTTGGTCAGGTCTTCGCCTTTGGTAGGGGGTACATAAGTACGCACTGTTTGGATACTGAGGGCTTTGCCCTTGCGCAGAATATCGAGTTGCTCGCTGTACAGCTCCGTCATATTCTTGAGGTCTTCTTTGGCCTCGCGGTCGCCATCTTGCACCACACTGCCCAAGAAAGCAATGTCGCGCAGTATCTGCTCGGCTTTGCGGGCTACCTCGATAGTGGCTGCATTGGTGCGTAGGGCATTATTAGAGAGCGTAATCAGCGTATAGCTCAAGAGTACTAATGCAATAGTGGCAGCAAAGAATAAGCCTACGATTCTTTTGATACTCAATTGCCTTGATTTTCTCATTGATTTACAATTTTTTACTATTTCGGACAAAAAAAGACATTTCTATTTGAAATGGCTTTTCCTTGCTTTAGAATCAAATGTAAAGCTTTTTTTAAACAAAAAAAATATATGCGAGGCCTAATTTAGAGATTGTATCCAAATTGAGGAGAAGCTTTCTTGCGGAGTTTTGAAAAAACTTACACTTCTGCCGAAAAAGCAGGGGCATCTCAGCGCCTTTTGGCTAAAAAATGTATCTTTGTAGGGAATTTTTTATAAAAGCCAACTATGACTTATCGCTTTTTGCTCTTTTTTCTGTTTGTTGCCTGCTTGGGGCGGCTCTCTGCACAGCAAGAAGCCGAAAAAAGCGAGCCAATCAATGATTGGGTGCAAGATACAGAGCTGGAATACGAAATCATCTACGATGAGCCCGATAGCCTCAACAAGCTTTGGGTCATTTTTTACCCTATCTACGGAGAGCTTTTTGCCAGCAATACCAGCTTTGGCTATGCCGGGCAGCTTTTGTATATGCACAAAAAGCAGTGGACGTTCAGCCTCCAAGCCCGTAAAGCCTATTCGCCCCGCTTCGACTTGGCGCTGGCCAATGGCCGAGAGCGCGCCACTGTGGACAATCGCCTTGGCAACTATCACCTCTTTGAGCTGGGCGCTACTTATCACCTCCGCGATGATACCCGCATGGGCACTGCCAAAATTACCCCGCACAAGAAAAACCTTTCGGAGCGCACCCGCTGGGCTTCGGTGCCTACGCACCTCAAAGTATCGGCCAATGTACGTACCATTGTGGGCTTACGAGGAGGTGCCTACTTCTGGGGCACGAGCTTCAATGCCAGCAGTATTGCCGAGGAGCGTGGCTACCGCTTTGTGAGTGCCTCCGGCGATAGCCTGTCGGCCAGCGAGCAAGCTTATACTACGATGGCCTCGCAGGGCTTTTTCGTGGGGGGCTCTTGGACGCAAATCAGGAATATTTTTATCCGCCCCAACGACTATGAGGCCAGCAACAATGACCATATTTTCAGTCTTTATGCCGATATACTCATTGCACCATTTGTGCAAATCAGGCCTATTCAGAAAGCCGGACAGGAATATCCGGTTGATTTCAAAGGCCACTGGTTGGGCTTTCGGCTGGGGGCGCAAGGGCTTTTCAACCGTGCCTTGGGCTGGGCTTACAACTTAGAAACAGGCTATCGGCCTGCCTTGGAGCAGCGTGGCTTTTATGCACAAGCCAAAATAGGCATCGCCCTCGGCTCGCGCCTCCGCGTTCGCCGCGATGCTTATCTTGGACATTAAAAAATTAATGCGATAATGTGTGAATAATAGACTTTTGCAAAGATGCATTATCTGCAAAGCTCTTAGGTAAAAGACAATTTAGTGCTTTTATTTCGCCCCGCTGGGGCTTTCATTCCTAATGACGGTCTTTTTCTATGAAGATATCGCCCCTTTGGGGCTTGCAGACGGAGCGGTTTCTTTCAGCCCCAGCGGGGCGATATGCGAATAGCTTTTTGATGAGAGGAAGACAAAAAGCTCCGTAGGAGCGACATTAGAGAAGCGCCTCACCAAAAAAAAGAAGTTATTTTTAATACTTTCATTCATTGTAAGAAGCCTAATTCTTTTAATCATTTACTCAGTCAACCAATCATTTTTCAGTATGAAAACTCCCTTATTTTCCCTGCTCGTGCTGTTTTGCCTTACACAAGCTTGCCAACCTTCGGCCAAAAAAGAAGCACAGCAAAATGAAAAAAGTAGTACAGAAGCCGCAGCTTCGGGCTATCAACTCAGCGACTTAGTGGGCACTTACTCGCATGTAATAGCTTTGGGCGAAAATACCGGAGGCACGCCTATTCAGTATTTTCATAGCATTGTTTTAGATGGGAAAGGGCTTTCTTATGCCGTAGATGGCTATCAGATGATGCGCCGCTTGGAATGCTCGCTCAAGCCCTTGGCTGGCGAGGAGGCTTGGGAGGTGTATTTTGAAAACTACGGAGAAGAAGACCTCTTCAAGTCGGAAGCACTCTTCAAAAAAGGACAAAAACTCTTCCGTATCAACTACAAGGAGGAAGCGCGCGGCTTGCAGGTGCTTTTTGCCAAGGGCTACCCCGATGAGCAGCTTGCCGGACAAAACCTGCTTTTTGACAAAGAGGAAGGCAAGTAGGGGCTGCTCTTTGCGAGCTAATATATTTCTCTCACAGATTTCACAGATGGACACAGATATTCTTCTTTGCGCCTCTGCGTCTTTGCGAGAGATTTTTTTATCTGGCAGGGCAGTTTTAAAAGCAGGTGCAGAAATACTATCCGCTGAGATAAACCATATTCAGAAAAATTTCACTATATTTGTACCATATTGGTACACACTTAAAATTTAAGTGATATGTTAGTTATAAGCAGTAGAGAATTTAGGCAAAACCAGAAAGAATACTTTGAACGGGTTGATAAAGGCGAGCAAATCATCGTGCAACGAGGGAAAGACAAGGCTTACATCTTAACCCCAGTCAGCGAAAGCGACCTGTATTTTAATGCGGAAATGATTAGTAAAATCAAGCAGAGCCTCAAAGAGGTTGAAGAAGGAGAAACAAAGAAGGTATCCACTCCT
>DAIQNQ010000061.1:0-16908 GCA_036788275.1 Thermonemataceae bacterium | reverse complement strand
GTGGCTTTTACAGCCTGCGACAAAGCCGAGCAAGAAACCAAACAAGATTTGACAAACAACGTTTCCGAAGAAACTGTCAAAGGGAACACAGATGTAGATTCGCCCGATTTTGTAATCTACAAATCTGACGATGAAGACTATCTAAACGGAGATGAGCAAGTAATTGCAGCTTTGAGGCTCCAAAAAGACGATAACGAAGACAGTAAATTCGCTATTGAGGTGCTCATTACCAATGCAACAGAAGGCGGAACGCTAACATTAGGAATGAACAAAATTTCAAAAAACTTTTCGCTTCCATTGAAAGGTAAGCTTGGCGAAAGTTTTGCCGCTTATGACGGCGTGAATCCAAGGGCTAGCGCTACGCTCACCAGAAATGGAAAGGCTGAACACTCGCTTTACGAAGGTGAGCTTACTATCACCAAACTCACCAAAGAAGAGATCGTTTTTGAGATAAAAGCCAAAGGTGCCGACAGAACCTCTGCCGATAACCCAAGTAATTGGAAAAATATTACGGGAAGCGGGAAAGTCAAAATTCAAACAAAATCAAGCACTGGAATTGATGAAAATAGCGTATTGAAATAGTTAAAATTATAAATTAAATCCAAACTAATCTTAAAACCATATCTCCGATGAAAAAGATTCTCACAATTATTTTCGCTCTTGGTACTATTTGGGTCGGAGCTTCTTGCAAAAAAGAGAACGAGCCAAGTTTGCCGCAAAGTATAGAAGGGTTGTACCGCATTACGAACAGGGTTTTTGAAAATCCAAATGGCGGTTCAGATATAGATGGCTGGGCAGATATAGACGATTGTGAAAAAGACAATACCTTTGACTTTAGGGCTGGTGGCGTTTTGGCTCTTGATGAAAGTAGCCTCAAATGCGATGAAGATGACCCGCAGCAGGGTACAGGCTCTTATGTGTACGACCGAGGCAACAGAACGCTTACTCTTACCATTAATTTTGGTCAGGTGGTGGGCTCTTTGCCTTTAGAGGTTTTAGAGATAACGGCCACTACCATAAAAGCGAAGGCGATCTCTTCAGCATCAAGCAATCCTATTATTACTTATACTAAAATTTAATGCTCCAATCCAAGCTTTCCAAAAGTTAAACTTTTGGAAAGCTTTAAAACTCCAATGAAAAAAGTAGTAGTGTCTATCCTATTAGCGGCAGTGGCTTTTACAGCCTGCGACAAAGCCGAGCAAGAAAAGCAAGCCTGGTTTGAAAAGTGCTTAAAAATGCGAATAAGTCGCTCCAAATATTCCAAAAAACTCAATCTTTTCAGGAAGTTCAAAAACTCAAAAGCTTATCTGTCCTATGAAAACTTCCATCACAGCATCAGCAATCCTCATTTCTCAAAGAAAACTGCTTATTTTCCTACTCCTACTCATTGGCAATGCCGCCTTTGGCCAGCAGCGCGAGACTTTCGACATTGTTTCGTACACGCCTCCTAAAGGATGGAAAAAGGATTTGAACGAAGAGCGAGTTGTATATGAGTATTTTGAAAATAATAAGTTTTGCCAGATTTACATCTGGAAAGCAGCACAAAGCTTAGGAAGTAACCAATCAGACTTTGAGCAATACTGGGATTTTTTGTATGCTAAAAAGTATAAGATTAATGAAAAATCTCTGATTGAAAAAAGAAAAGAAAATGGTTGGGATGTAACATCGCAGAGTGCCTCTATTGCGTACCAAGGCACTCCTTTTACTGCAATGCTGGTAACTTTTACCAAAGATGCACAATCTTTCAATATTTCATCAAATTTTAATGACCTCTCTTTTGCTGCTGACATCAAATCTTTGATAACGAGTTTGGATATCAGAAAAAACACCTCCGCACAAACCAACCCCATAAATTTAGTGGCAAGTATGCCAAGAAATCCTGATATTTCTACTAGTACTACTTATTTTGATGATGGCTGGAGCGCCAACGCATTGACAGATTACGTAAAACTATCCAAAGGAGAAATAGAATTGCGTTTGCATTACATTGATAAAGCACTCGATGATGCTCGCCCCAATACAGTAGATGCACCCGAATATTATTGGCAAAAACATGTAATGCCTTATTTTGATGTGCGCAATGTGCAAAAATGGAGTGGTGTAGAGTATCCTGTTATTTATCACATGCAGGGCAACGCCATTGAAAAAGCCACAGGCAAGCAATGCTATATAGCTATAAAAATTGTGTACAGCGGTGGGGCAAGACCTATTGTCGTAATCACTCCCAACCAAAATGCTTATCAGCAAGCATTTCCGCATCCCAACGACATAGACCCCATGCTCAATGCAAACAGATTTGCCGTTACGGCGAAGGATATTGTGGGTAGCTGGAGCAAATCCGGAGGCAATGGTATGGAGTATTACAACGCCTATTCAGGTACTTACGCAGGCGTGAGCGCTTTATCTACCACCGATGAATTTATCTTTAATGCCAATGGTACTTATCAAAGCATACACAATAGTGCCAATACTGGCAGCTCGGGTACAACCTTTGCCGCACTCAAGTACAACGGCAAGTTCACTGTCAACAACTGGGAATTGATAGCTAACAATCGCGTAGGCGGCAAAACCAAAAAGTTTTTATGTCAATTTGAAGCAATCAAAGGAGGCTATCTCCTTATCCTCACAGACAGCGATTATGAACCTCTGAAGTATGTCTTATTTAAAAATAAATAATAGAGAATTCCCTAAACTAAGAGACTGTTTTAAAACCTATTTATTATAAGTTCACAAAGAATGAAAACTTCCTTTTTGGAGTATTTAAAATGGTTTCGGCAAAACATAATGAGTTTACAAAAGCTTCTATTTGAGTTTTAAAACAGTTTCTAAGACCTGTATGCTCCGAGAACTAATGATTATCTTATGTATACTCATTGGCAATACCACCTTTGGCCAGAAGTGCGATACTTTCAGTGTATTTGCTTGATGGCCATTGGTTTTATCCTATCCTGCTTCATACAAGTAAAAAAGAAACATTTCTACAAGAATTTTAAAAAATCATCCTTGTTTAGAGTGATTTTTTGATAAAAATATTTCCCGTAGAGTAAATTATAGGTTTTCTGTATTTTATTTTTCTATCCAACTTACATCTCAATACAAACACAGACCATACAGCAATCATATTTTTTTTCCTACATTTGGCTTTTATTTGATTCAGCGCACATGTTTCGGCACAAAGATAAAAGCAGAACCCTCCAACAAAATTTACGCATCGCCTCTTTGCTGGCTTTCGTGGCGGGGATTGTCAATGTAGTGGGCTTTTTATCGGTACAAACCCTCACCACCAACGTAACGGGGCACTTTACTTTTATGGTAGATGAGGCGCTCCGTATCAATCTTCGGCAGGCACTTTTTTATTTTTTGTATATTTTTTCTTTTCTCTTCGGTTCTTTCTTCTCCAACTTCGTCATCGAAATCACCAACAAGATTTCCAACAAATACGTATTCGTGATTCCGGTACTCACAGAGGCCTGTATTCTCTGCATTATTGGTGTACTCGACTATCGGCTTATTCTCACGCATCCCAACAATATTGCCTGTTTACTACTTTTTGTGATGGGGCTACAAAACTCCCTCGTTACCACCATTTCCAATGCTGTGGTACGTACTACCCATCTTACGGGGCTTTTTACGGATTTGGGAATAGAAATTTCGCAGCTCTTCTTTTTTCGGTCAGAGACTTCCCACCAAAAGCTGATGGGTTCTATCAAATTGCGCCTTACCATCATCAGCACTTTTTTCTTGGGCGGTATCTTTGCAGGGCTGCTATTTTCTTATATCCAAATGTACACCCTTCTTTTTGCCTCTTTGGCCTTGCTCATCGCCCTTGTCAGCGATTACCTCAGCACGATGCTCAGGTTCAGAAAGCTCAAAATCCTCAGATACGGCAAGTAAGTACAACAACTGCTATCAAACTTTCTCTAAAACCTCTTCTTCAAGTGCCACAGGCTTTTTGGCTTCTTTAGGCGAAAGGTAAACGTATAGCGCCGGAATCACATAGAGCGTAAGCAAGCTGGCAAAAATCAGCCCTCCCACTACGGCAATTCCCATCGAAACGCGGCTCTCGGAGCCTGCGCCCAAAGCCAAGGCGATGGGCAAAATCCCCAATACGGTAGAAAGCGTGGTCATCAAAATAGGGCGAAAGCGCGATACCGCCGCCTCAAACACGGCATCGTTTCTGTGCAATCCTTCGAGCTTGCGCTGATTGGCAAATTCCACAATCAAAATCCCGTTTTTAGTAACCAAGCCGATGAGCATAATCATGCCTATCTGACTAAAAATATTGAGCGTTTGAGAGAAATACCAAAGCGAAAAGAGCGCTCCGGCCAAAGCCAAAGGCACGGTGAGCATCACGATGAAGGGGTCTATGAAACTCTCGAACTGTGCCGCCAAAGTAAGATAAATCAACACCAAGGCCAACAAAAACGCAAAAATAATGCTTGATGAGCCTTCTGAAAACTCTTTGGAAGAGCCTGAAAGCGTGGTATTAAAATTATCGTTGAGGACTTCATCAGCAATGCTCTTCATAGTACTCAAGCCTTCACCCAAAGATACACCCGTGGCCAATCCGGCAGAAACGGTGGCCGAGATATAGCGATTGTAGCGGTAGAGCTGCGGTGGCGTACTTTCTTCGGAGAGGCTTACGAGATTGTCTAACTGAATCATCTCGCCACGGTTATTTTTTACAAAAAGCGAGCGTAGGTAGAGCGGCTCATTGCGGTCGCTGCGCTCTATCTGGCCAATCACCTGATATTGCTTGCCTTCCATAATGAAATAGCCAAAGCGGCGACCACTCAAGCCCAATTGGAGGGTCTGGGCAATGTCTGACACCGATACACCCAAGTTGCGTGCCCGCTCACGGTCAATGGTGATTTTGATTTCGGGCTTGTTAAATTTCAAATTGACATCTACAAAAGGGAACTTGCCCGATTCGTTGGCTTTCTGCACAAAAGCCGGCAACACCTCTTTGAGCTGCTCCAAGGTGCTGGCCTGCAATACAAACTGCACAGGCAAGCCCCCACGGCGGTCGCCAATGCTGGGTTCTTGAATCAAGATGGCACGAGCGCTGTTGAGGTCTCGAATTTTGGGTGTAATTCTGTCCACAATTTCCTGCTGCGAGCTGCTGCGCTTGTCGGCTTCTACCAACAATATTCTCGAAAAGGCTGAGTTTACAGAGCTGGTACCAAAGCCCGGCGAGGTAACCGTAATATAGCCTTCTCTTTCGGGAATTTCTTTTTCTATAAAAGCCGATAGTTCCTTTACGTAATCATCCATAAACTCAAAAGTAGCACCCTCTTGCCCCGTGGCCAACACCCTGAAGTTATTGCGGTCTTCGAGAGGTGCCAACTCTGATGGCAACACACTCACAAAGTAATAAGCCGCGCCCAGCGAGCCAAGCATCAGCACCAAAGCCAGCCATTTGGCGCTCAAAAAGGCCGATAAGGAGTTTTCATAAAGCTTATTAAGTTTTACAAAAAAGGGCTCCGATACACGGTAAAACCAGTTGGGGCGCTCGCTGCGCTTGAGCATGCGGCTGCTGAGCATGGGCGTAAGCGTAAGGGCAACAAAGGAGGAAATCACTACTGCGCCTGCTACCACTATCCCAAACTCCCTAAAAAGCCTTCCGGTAAGCCCCTGCAAAAATACTACGGGCAAAAATACCGCTACCAAGGCTACGGTAGTGGCAATTACGGCAAAGAATATCTCTCTGATACCCTGATAGCTCGCCTGCAAGGGCGGCATACCTGCTTCTATTTTGGCATAAATATTCTCTAATACCACAATGGCATCATCTACCACCAAGCCAATGGCCAATACCACACCCAGCAGGGTAAGTACATTGATAGAGAAGCCCATTAGATACATGATGAAGAAAGTCCCAATCAACGAAATAGGAATCGTAAGCGTAGGAATAATGGTGCTGCGCCAATCGCGCAAAAACAAGAAGATAATCAGCACCACCAGCACAAAAGAAGTGAAGATAGTCTCTTTTACCTCACTGATAGACGCACGGATGTACTGCGTGGTATCAAAGACCACTGCCAGCTCCAAATCGCCGGGAAGCTCTTTTTTGATGGCTTCTATACGCTTATACACTTCGTCGGTAATGGCTATCTGGTTTACGCCCGGCTGCGGGATAATGGCCGTAGCCACCGAAGGCAGCCCGTCGCGGCGCAAAATAGTACGGAGGTTTTCGGGGCCCAGCTCGGCGCGTCCAATATCGCGAAAGCGTACAATATTATTTCCACTTTCTTTGATAATCAAACTATTAAACTCTTCTACATTGGCCAAGCGCCCCATGGTGCGGATACTCAGCTCCGTATTAGCGCCCTCTACCCTGCCCGAGGGCAACTCTACGTTTTCGCGAATCAATACGTTTTGTACATCCAAGGGCGTAAGCTGATAGGCCGCCAGCTTATCGGGATAAAGCCAAAGGCGCATAGAATATTTCTGCTGCCCCCAAATAATGATTTCACTCACCCCCGAAATCGTCTGCAAGCGTTCTTTGAGTACCGTTTCAGCAAAATTGCTTAGTTCCAACATATTGCGCTCTTGACTTTTTACATTGATGGCAATAATAGGATTGGTATCGGCATCGGCTTTGGCTACTGTCGGGCTTTGGTCTATGTCTTGTGGCAACTGAAAGAGTGCTCTCGACACACGGTCGCGCACGTCGTTGGCAGCGCCTTCCATATCCACCCCCAAATCAAACTCAATCGTGATATTGCTACGTCCGTCAGCACTTACCGAAGTAATAGAGCTGATACCTGCAATTCCATTGATAGATTCTTCGAGTGGCTCGGTAATTTGCGACTCTACTATATTCGCATTCGCACCGGTATAGTTGGTCGTAACGGTTACTACCGGAGGGTCCACGTTGGGGTACTCGCGCACGCCCAAGAAGTTGAAGCCGATAATACCAAAAATAATAATTACCAAAGAGAGCACAACGGCCAATACAGGACGTTGGATACTGACAGAAGAAAGACTTGCCATAAGACAAAGAGAAGATTATTTATACTCAAACAGAAGTAATTTTGCTTAACAAAAAAGCAAATCATTGAAAATCAAAGCAATCAATCAAGTGTATCCTGAAAATCACCTTAATCCTGATATAATTTCTTGAATACTTACGGAAGCTTCGGGGCGCAGCTGCAAAATACCCGTAACCGCCACCGTATCACCCACCTGCAAACCTTTGAGTATCTGAATGTGCGTGTCGGTACGAATCCCCGTTTCTACAAGTACAGATTTGGCCATACCATTTTGTATTTTAAATACTTTTTGGCCATTGAGCTCGGGCACTACCGCTTGTGTGGGCAACATCAGGGCATCGGGTATCTGCTCCAAGCGAAGCTCTACTTTCACAAATGCGCCGGGCAAAAACTTCTTGTCTTGATTAGGAGCCGAGGCACGCATCAAGATAGAGCGCGTTGCTTCGTCTATTTTGGGCTCTATGGCATACACTTGCCCATCGAAGGCTTGCGTGCTGCCCTCTACAAAAAACTTTATCTGCCCCTTTTTGTTCAGGAGGGCATCGTATTTACTGGGAATCGAAAACTCAATCTTGGCGGGATGATAGCTCGTAAGCGTGGCAATGCGGGTACTCGGTGCAATATAAGCGCCCATGCTTATCTGTCGCAGCCCCAGTACTCCTGCAAAAGGTGCGCGGATATTGGTTTTTTCTATTTGTGCATTGAGAATTCCAATCTCAGCATTGATTACATTTAGCTCCGTAATGGCCACATCATACTCTTGTTGGCTGATGGCCTCCTTGGCGAGCAGCTCTCTTTGGCGCTTTTCTTTGGTTTCGCTAAGCTTTTTGTTGGCAATCAGTTTTTGGAGTTGTGCTTGTTGCTCTGTGTCATTTATTTTGGCAAGCAAAGCACCTGCTGCCACAAAATCGCCCTCTTGAAAATAAATACGCGTAACTTTTCCGGCTATTTCGCTACTGATGGCCACTTCCTCATTGGCAAGAATCACCCCGGAAGTAAGCACTTTATTGTCCAGCAGTTCGGGCTTGAGCACCACCGCCCTTACGGGTGTAGGCTTGGGAGCTGTACTAACCGGCATCTTTTCCTTTTCTTCTTTTCCGTTGGCACTGCTCCAGTTGATTTTGGGCAGGGCTATCAGAAAGGCTACAATCAGTACAATTACTATTATCAGAATGCGCTTTACAGGCTTAGTCATTATTTTGTTGAGATTGTTTTAGTTTTTCAAAGTTGAGAAAAAAGTCACTTTCGGGTAAATGTGTCAGGTTTTGGTACATTCGGTGCAGCATCGAGAGAAAGCTTTCCCTTTCCTCTTGGCTAAAGTCCAAAAGCGCCTCATCGTTCAGGTTGCGCAGGGCTTCTTGTATGTTGGGAATTACTTTTTTGCCCTTTCGCGTAAGTGCCAAATGGTAGGCGCGCTTGTCGTGTGGGTTTTCTATTCTTTCTACAAAACCTTTGCGCGAGAGCTCGTCTATAATACGCACCATCGCCGCCTTGTCCACCTTAAACAAGTCCGACAGGTTCTGCTGTGTCAAACGCTCCGAGCCTTCATTTATTGCCCACAGAATGGTAAAGTACCTGTCTAAGCCAATAAAGTCAAGGTCATAAGACATCGTTTTGGCATACATCTTTCCAATCAGATGGATATACAAGTTGAGTGCTTCTTCGTTGATAGAGTCTTGTGTTTTCATCGAAAAAAATGATTTATGAGGATACATCAAATCTTCTTAAAAAAAGAATTTGGTTGCAAATGTAAACCATTTTTTTGAAATTCTCCCGCTTTATCTTCGTCAAAGTGCCAAAAGATAATACTTGTCGCAGCTGAAATGCCCTGTATTGCCCATCGGGCCTGCCAAGCGCTCAAAGCCCATCTGCTCATAAAGCTGCTGGGCGCGACTCATGCCACTGAGGGTTTCGAGGTAACAATGCTGGTAGCTTTGCGTACGCGCAAAGAGGAGGCATTGCTCAATCATTTGCTTGCCCAAGCCCTTGCCACGCAGCTCAGGTAGGAAATACATCTTGCGCAGCTCACACACTTTGCCTGTCGCCTGTGCCAAAGGAGCAACGCCGGCACCGCCCCACACCTTTCCGGCAGCATCTGCCACCACAAAATAGGCTGTACCCGGCGCTTGGTAGGCTTCGTACATGGTATCTACTTCGGCATCTTCAATGGCAAAGCCTGCGCCCACTGCCCCAAATTTGGGCATTACGGTACGGATTATTTCCGCCACAGCAAGATTGTCTTCCGGGCGAATAGAGCGAATTTGATAGGTATTGATAGACATCTTTAAAATTGATTGGACAGTATGGGAGAACGCTCCACAAGATATTTTATGATGAAAAAATCCTACTATTTTGTCCACCTGCCTTACAGACATCCCTTGAACGCCTGTGTGCCAATATTATTTTTATGTAAACATCTTATCACAAAAACTTGATTATCTGTATTTTGAAAGAGCAAGAAAAGAATTGTATCGGGAATATCAGAGCAAAATTTCTTTATCTCGAAAATACCTCATAATTTTGCTCGGCAAATAAGCATACCTAATTATTTGCTCTATGTTAGACTCCTCCAAGTTCCTCTTCGAAGCACTCACCTACGACGACGTTCTTCTCCTCCCTGCCTACTCCGAAGTACTCCCCCGCGACACGCAGACGCGCACCCAACTCACCCGCAACATCAGCCTCAATATCCCGATTGTATCGGCGGCGATGGATACCGTTACGGAATATAGCTTGGCCATTGCCATGGCGCGAGAGGGCGGTATCGGCTTTATTCATAAAAATATGAGTATCGAGGCCCAAGCCGAGCAAGTACGCAAGGTAAAGCGCTCCGAAAGCGGCATGATTATAGACCCCATTACCCTCCACGAAGAGGCCACCCTCGCCCAAGCCCACAAAATCATGAGTGAGTTTAAGATTGGCGGTATTCCGGTGGTCAATGCCCAACAACAGCTCAAAGGCATCATCACCAATCGCGACCTGCGCTTTCAGAAAGACCTGAGTGTGAAAGTAGCCGACATTATGACCAAAGAGCGCCTCATTGTGGCCGAAGAAGGCATTACCT
Source organism: Thermonemataceae bacterium (assembly GCA_036788275.1). Classification (GTDB taxonomy): domain Bacteria; phylum Bacteroidota; class Bacteroidia; order Cytophagales; family Thermonemataceae; genus DAIQNQ01. Next base: position 6,849 of record DAIQNQ010000061.1, on the reverse strand, counting down.
TAGACCAAGCCGAAGATGTGCTCCAAGAGCATAAAATAGAAAAACTCCCCATCATCAACAAAGAGGGCTACTTGGTAGGCTTGATTACCTACAAAGACATTATCCGCCGCAAAGATTTCCCCAATGCCTGCAAAGATGCCTTAGGCCGCTTGCGTGTGGGGGCTGCCGTAGGCGTAACTGCCGACATCTTGGAGCGAGTGGGCTTGCTCCTACAAGCGGGTGTGGACGTAATCAGCATTGATACTGCCCACGGCCACTCCAAAGGCGTAATTGATGCCCTCAAAAAAGTAAAATCGGCTTACCCACAGCTGGAGGTCATTGTGGGCAATGTAGCCACCGGAGAAGGGGCGAAGGCCTTGGCCGATGCCGGTGCCGATGCTGTAAAAGTAGGCGTAGGTCCGGGCAGCATCTGTACTACGCGTATCGTGGCAGGTATTGGCATGCCGCAGCTCTCAGCAGTATATGAAGCCGCCAAGGCCTTGGAAGGTACAGGCGTACCCATCATTGCCGATGGAGGCATTCGCTACTCAGGCGATTTGGTAAAGGCCATTGCCGGAGGTGCCAGCTCTATTATGATTGGTTCGTTGCTGGCAGGTACGGAGGAGTCGCCCGGCGAGGTGATTATCTTCGAGGGGCGCAAGTTCAAGACCTACCGCGGCATGGGCTCTTTGGAGGCGATGGAGTCGGGTTCTAAAGACCGCTACTTCCAAGATGCCGAAGACGACATCAAGAAGCTCGTGCCTGAGGGCATTGTAGGCCAAGTGCCTTTCAAGGGCTTGGTAGCAGAGGTGCTTTACCAAATGGTGGGCGGTCTGCGTGCCGGAATGGGCTATTGTGGCGCTGCCGACATTGAGGCACTCAAAAAAGCCAAGTTTGTGAAAATCACCACTGCGGGCGTAAAAGAAAGCCACCCTCACGACGTAAGCATTACCCGTGAGTCGCCTAATTACAGCCGCAGGTAAGTTAAGTATTTATCCAACAGCAAAAAGGCCGCAAGTACGATTTACTTGTGGCCTTTTTGCTGTTGTGAAATATTATCGGCTTGCATCGAAGAGCTTTTGTTTTTCTTCTTTGGTGAGGCTCTCATAGCCTGAGAGTGATATTTTATCCAGAATACGGTCTATTTCTTCTTGATTAGGAATGCCCTGCTGCTCTTCGGCAGCCCCTTGGCGGTAGTTGCCGCTTACACTGCTTTTTACAGGCTTTTTGGTGTAGGTAACTTTCATTTTGGGCTTAGGGCTGAAGAGCCGTTGAAACCAAGCAATAATAGCATTTACCCAAGCACCCAAATCACGCCCTTTGCGCAGCTGTGTAATAAAAAGATAGCCCATCAAGGCCCCGCCCAAGTGTGCGGCATTGCCACCACTGTTTACTTGGGTGATTTCAATAAAAGAGAGTAATACATAAAAAGCCGCAATGTACTTGATGCGTACCGGTCCTATCAGCAGCAAGAAAAAGGTGAAATTGGGCATCAGCGTAGCTGCCCCCACCACAATAGCATATACCCCTGCCGATGCACCCACCATGTGTGCCTGCACCCCATCCAAACGAGGCAATAAATTGTAGAGCAGCAAGTAGGCCGCCGCTCCGGCCAAACTTCCCAAAATATACAAGCCTACCACACGGTGGCTGCCCAAATACTCAGCGATAAGGCGGCCAAACCAATAGAGAAAAAGCATATTAAACAAAATATGCAAAATACCCTCATGGGTGAAAGCATAGCTGAGGAGCGTCCAAGGTCGCCAAAGCAACTCACTAAAAGCCGAAGGAATGGCCAATGCTTTGTACAAGTAAGCATAAAGTCCGTCTGCATTGGCAACCCACAAGACAAAGCGAGCAAATACCAACACCAAAAACACGACCACGTTGATTAGAATAAGCTTCATCAGTCCATTGTTGGACTGCCTGAAAGAAGCGCGGAAATCGTCGAAAATACTCATAATTGTCTTGTATTAATAATGTCTTGGAATACGCCAGTAACGAATCAGTAAAAAAGCAAAGAGCATACCGCCTACGTGCGCAAAATGTGCTACGTTATCGTCGGGACGGTTTTGGGCAATTGCATAAATCTCAAAAATCGCATAAAAGAGCACCAGATACTTCGCCTTGATGGGAATGGGCGGAAAGAGGAGCATCATCTGCAAGTTAGGAAAAATTAGGGCAAAGGCCATAATAATTCCGAACACTGCCCCCGAAGCCCCCACCATCGGAATACTCCTAAGGCCTTCTTGTATCTGATTCACAGTTTGTATGGCTATTTTCTTGAGTGTCGCATCCTCAGGTGTGCGCTCATAGTTTTCAGCCACCAAATCCAAGCTAACGCGTTTTATCTGGCCATCTATCTCTATCGGTACTCCTGCTGCACGATAAGGCCCCGCATGCTCCACTACAAAAAGAAAATAAGCCTCCGGACTGGGTGCCATTTTAAACTCCACCGCCGCATCTTCTAACTGTTTGTAGCCATAATAGTTAATACCTGAGTTGAGCGCTGCCGCTCCAAAGCCACAAATAAAGTACAAAGCAAGAAAGCGATTGGCCTCCAAAACCCGCTCTAACAAAGCACCAAATATCACCAAGCCAAACATATTGCCCAAGAGATGGAAAAAACTCCCGTGCAAAAACATATACGTAAGAAACTGATAAGGCCTAAACTCCGGCGCCATGATACTGTACAAACCAAACTGGGCATTGACATCGAAGCCTGAATTTGCCAAAATCGAAGTCAAAATAAATACGGCAATATTCAAAATCAAGAGGATGCGTACGATAGGCGTGAGTTGGAACATGTATGAATATATTTTGATTGATGGTCTATTCTATCCGGCAAACATTTCTCCAAGGCGTACCAAATCCATAATCACCAAAGTAGGCTCACCACTCGGGCTGTAATTGGGATTGGAGGAGGCGAAAAGCTGCGCTACCAGCGTAGTGGCTTCGGTAGCCGAGAGCCTTACACCGGGCTTGAGGGCAGTTTTGCGTGCCAAGCTTTGTGCCATCTGTTCGTAGATTTCTAAAGAAAGCTCTTCTTCGTGCATCTTGAGCTGCTCTATCAGCTCTTCGAGCATCTCTTGGTACTCTTCGGTTTGGATACCCGCCGGCACCCCGCGCAGCAATACGGTACCTTGCCCCTGCATTTCAAAATCAAAGTTGAGCGCCCGAATAGGTGCTTGCAGCGATTCAAGCAGCTGGTAGTCGCCTAAGGAAAATTGTATCTCTTTGGGGAAAAGCAGCTGCTGAGAGCCTGTATTTTTCTGCCGGAATATCTGTAAATACTTATCGTAGAGTACCCTTTGATGCGCCGTATGTTGGTCTATAATCATCAAGCCCGACTTCACCTGCGTTACGATATAGCGCCCGTGGAGCTGAAAAGTGGTATGCTGTGTTTCTCGTTCCTGCAAGTCTTCGGCAGCATTGGCATTGAGGCTGCTCTTGAAAATCAGTGTTTGGGTATTATTTTCAAAGAGTTCTTCTTGGTTTTCTTCAGGCAAAAGAGGCTTGGCTGCTTTTTTCTGAAAGCCCTCAAACAGCTTGTCCCAATGCTGCGTATTAGACTGCTCCAAGGGGCTTTTCTGATAATTTTGAAAGCTTTTCTGCACGTTTTGCCCCGACTCTCCGTACTTTTCTTTTTCCAAATTGCGATAATCCATCTTCTCGGGCGAGAAGTTTACATCGCTGGCAAAGTCCAAAGCAGGCACTACGTGGTGTGCGCCCAAGGCTTTGCGAGCGGCTGCGTTGATGATGGCATACACGGTACGTTCGTCATCAAACTTAATCTCGCTCTTGGTAGGATGTACGTTGATATCAATATGCAGCGGGTCTATTTCGATAAAAAGCACATAAAAAGGATGTGCTTCTTTGGGAAGCAAGCCTTCAAAGGCGCGCATCACGGCATGGTGCATATAGCTATTGCGAATGAAGCGCTCATTGACAAAGAAAAACTGCTCTCCACGACTCTTTCTGGCGGCTTCCGGCTTTCCAATATAGCCCTTGAGCCTCATTAGCGGGGTTTCTTCTTCACAAATAAGCAGCTGCTCCCGATAGTTTTTTCCAAAGATACTCACAATCCTGTGGCTGAGCTTGCCCGAAGAGAGCTGATACACTTCATCGTCGTTGTGGGTGAGGCTGAAAGTAACCTGCGGATGCGCCAAGGCCACACGCTGAAATTCATCTAAGATATGGCGCATCTCTACGGGATTGCTCTTGAGAAAATTACGGCGGGCGGGCACATTAAAAAAAAGATTTTTGACGGCAATGGATGTTCCCTTCTGGCAACTGATGTCCTCTACATTGGTAATATCCGAGCCTTCTATTTCTACCAAAGTTCCTATTTCGTCTTGGGTGCGGCGCGTGCGCATCTCTACTTGGGCTACGGCTGCAATAGAGGCCAAAGCCTCGCCGCGGAAGCCCATCGTGCGGATATTGAAAAGGTCTTCGGTTTTTTTAATCTTAGAAGTAGCATGGCGCTCAAAGCTCATGCGGGCATCGGTAGGCGACATTCCCAAGCCATCATCTATTACCTGAATCAAGCTTTTGCCTGCTTCCTTGATAATCAGTTGTATCTGTGTAGCCTCGGCATCAATGGCATTTTCGAGCAATTCTTTTACCACCGATGCAGGACGCTGCACCACCTCGCCTGCGGCAATTTGGTTGGCAATGGCATCGGGCAAAAGCTGGATAATATCTCGCATAGCACATTGAAATTAGAAAATATACATCTGGCCTCACAGCCCCCTCCATAACACCCTTTGCAAGGGGAGAGTTTCTACAAGGCAATATTAAGAAAATAGAATATATTTTACCAATGCAGCACTTTCCTTCCACTCAAAAAGGCAACTTTAAAAGAAAAATCTCTATTTTTGGATATACTTTTTTATTTTTCTATGCCTTTCTTACTCCGCCTTTGGCTGCTTTGCAGTATAACCTTTCTGCCTGCTGCTTTGTTGGCCACGGCCTTGCAGCCGATACCCTCCACAGACAGCCTCCGCTCTCCCAAAAGGTTGCGACAAGTGGCTTTTGTGGGTTTGGGAGGCTATACGGTGGGCATGTTTGCTTTGTACCAAGTATGGTACCGCCAAAATCCTTCGCAGCCTTTTCAGTTCTTCAACGACAATGACCAATGGAAACAAATGGACAAGGTAGGCCATGCTTACAGCGCCTACCAACTCAACGAAAGGAGCAGCGAAGCACTCCGCTGGGCGGGGCTGTCTGCGGCGCAGGCTCGCAAGTGGGGCGCTCTTTCGAGTTGGGTGATGATTAGCTCTATTGAAATTTTCGATGGCTTTTCGGCAGCTTATGGGGCTTCTTGGGGCGACCTCTTGGCCAATAGTGCAGGCACGGCGCTTTGGGTGGGGCAAGATGCACTTTGGGGCGAGCAAAGGCTGCTGCCTAAGTTTTCTTTTCGGCCAAGCCCTTATTCGGCCTTGCGCCCCAATACGCTGGGCAGCACTTGGACAGAGCAGCTCCTCAAAGATTACAATGCACAAACTTACTGGCTCTCGGTGGACATCCATCGCTTTTTGCCTGTCCAAAACCGCTTTCCGCATTGGCTGAACATCGCGGTAGGCTATAGTGCCAACGAGATGATTTTCAGTCGCGACAGCGAGAACCAAGCTGCCGGCTACCAAGCATACAGGCAGTATTTTATAGGGATTGATTTCGACCTGCGCCATATTCCCACCAAGCGGCGCTGGCTCAAGCAGGTCTTCAAGTCTTTGGGCACTTTGCGCTTGCCTGCGCCGAGCATCGAGTACAACGGGCGCAAAGGTTGGCGCTGGCACTGGCTCTACTTCTGAGCAATGCGCAGGGCAAAGTCGCGCACCAAAGGCAAGGTTTCGGCGGGGCGCTCAAACATACCCATGTGGCCTGTGGCATCGAGGATATGCACTGTCGCATCTTTAGGTAAAAATACTTGTTCGCGGTAGCTTTCCAAGGGTACGGAGGCATCTTGCTTGCCAATGACAAACATTATCGGAAAAGCTGCCTTGGCAAGCACTTGGCTGCGGTCGGGGCGGTCGCGCATGGCCTTGCTCACCTCTACGATACTCTGTAAAGGCGTTTTTTTGCCCAAGTTTTCTACCCTTTTGACAGACTCTTGCAGCTCTTGGAGGCGCTCTTTGTAGAAAAGCGGGCTTACAAAAGATTCGATAAAACGCTCTACTCCCACTTTTTGTACAAAGTCTATCACTTTATTGCGCGTTTGCTGCTTTTCGGGGCTATCGGCCAAGGCCGTAGAATGAAAAAGCACCAAACCTTGCAGCCATTCGGGCTTTTGCTCGGCCAAAGACAAGGCCACATAGCCTCCCAAAGAATGGCCGACGATGATACAGCGTTCTATGCCGATAGTTTGCAATGTATCGGCCACTTGCTCGGCCAAGGTGCTGATACTGCAAGGCTGCGGCAAAGCCTCGGCACTTTGGCCAAAGCCCCCAAGGTCTAAGGCAAGCACTTGGAAGTGTTGCAAAAGCTCCGGCAGCCAATGCGCCCACATATCGGAGGCCTCACAAAAGCCGTGGAGCAGGAGCAAACAAGGGCCTTGGCCTTGGAGGGTATAATGCAAAGAAGAGGACATATACCAAGATTAAAATGATTTTCGAGATTCTCTTGATTGATTTTCTTGATTTTCAATGATTTGATTTCTGCCTTTAATCAAAAGCACTTTTTTGAGTATAAAAATCAAGTTACGACCGCTCCAAAGATGTCGCAAAAAAAGATATTCTCCAAAAATCTAAGGTTTCAGGCTTCCCATACCGCCATCTATACCGATAATCTGTCCGCTTATCCAAGAGGCCTTGTCGCTGAGTAAGAAGGCGGCCATGTGTGCCAAATCTTCGGCCTGCCCTACGCGCCCCA
>DAIQNQ010000060.1:13066-16989 GCA_036788275.1 Thermonemataceae bacterium | reverse complement strand
CAAGTATCGCTCGATGAGATTCGCGGAGAGCATATCCAATACACCATCAAAAATGTGTATTTTATTACGAGAAACAACGATTTCGAGGCCATAGATACCACCAAGCACCTGCTTTATCCCAGCTCCGGCAAACCGCCCGTAAAATACACCGCTTCGAGCAGTCGTTTTTCACATAAAATATTGAAAAATAAAATTCTCCTCGGCGAAGGACAAGTTTATAACGATGAAAACTTCCGAAAAACGCAGGCCAATCTGGGGGCTTTGGATATGTTCAAGTTTGTGAATGTACTCAGTATAGACGACCGCCGCGGCGGCTTAGATGTGAACATCGTTACACGGGCGCTCGAAAAATACGCTATCACCAGCGAAGCTGGCTTCAATGTAACCCAAGGCTTGCCCGGTCCTTTTGTGAGTCTCTCGCTCAAAAACAGAAACCCTTTTCAAGGCTGTGAGGTCTTTGAAAACAGCATTTTTGCAGGTATTGATGGGCAAACGAGCCTTACTAGCGATAATCAAATTTACAGCAGTACAGAACTGGGCTTCAATTCCTCGCTTTCTTTCCCACAAATACTTTTCCCCGGAAAGTTCAAAGAGCGCTTTAACGACCTCAACCCCCGTACAAGACTTCTCTTGGGTTTCAATTTTGTAAATCGCCCAGAGTATATCCGTCGCAACTACAAAGCGGCATTTATTTATACGCTTCAAAAAGCCCCCTATGAACGTTTTACACTCACTCCTTTGGATTTTAACATCATCAGCACGGATAAATCTGTCGATTTTGACCGAGAATTGCAACGTTTAGATGCCTTGGGGAGTACCTTTAGCCAAAGCTTTCAAAATTCGCTGATTACCAGTACTATCTTTACTTACGAGTACAACGACATCAACATCACCCGCAACGAGCACGCCCGCTTTTGGCGCGTGTATGCGGAGTCGGGCGGTACCAGCCTCAACTACCTCAATCAGGCACTTTTTGGCAATGAAAACCGTATTTTGGGACTTAACTACTTTAAATTCCTGAAATTTTCTTTAGATTTTCATTATTACTTGCCCCTCGGCAAGCACAGCACTTTTGTAACACGCTTTGTGGGCGGTATTGGTGCCCCCTATGGCGAATCCCAAACCCTGCCTTATGAAAAATTCTTTTTCAGCGGAGGAAGCAACAGTATCAGGGCTTGGCCGCCACGCCGCTTAGGGCCGGGCAGCTTCGACCGTATTGACGAAGCGGGCAACGTCTCTTTCCGCTTTGAGCAGCCGGGCAATATACAATTGGAGGCCAATGCAGAGCTGAGAGGGAAAATCTGGTGGATATTTAACTGGGCTTTTTTTGTAGATATGGGCAATATTTGGACACTTCAAAAAGAAGAAGCCCGTCCGGGAAGTGAGTTTAGCCGAGATTTTCTGCGAGAGGTTGCAGTGGGTACGGGTGTGGGCTTGCGCCTTGATTTTACTTTTTTGGTATTGCGTTTCGACATAGGCGTAAAAGCATACGACCCTGCCCTGCCCGCCGGAAATCGTTGGGTATTAAACAATGTCTCTTTTAGAAATATTTTAGGGGGAACCAACCAAGCCGTACTCAATGTCGGCATCGGTTATCCTTTTTAGTGATTAATTTTGATGATTAACTCCAACATAAAAAATTTGATGGAAACAAAATATTCTGCATTTGCTCAAGAAGCAGCTCAATGGATGCAAGGGCTGCAAGATGATATTTGCAAAGCCTTGGAAATACTCGATGGCCGGGCACGCTTTCAGGAAGACCTCTGGCAACGAGCCGAGGGCGGCGGCGGACGTACCCGTATCTTGCAAGAAGGCGCACTTTTGGAAAAAGGAGGCGTAGCTTTCTCCGCAGTACACGGCCCTATCAGCCAAGTAATGCAAGAGAAGCTCCACATGCCGCAGGGCAATTTCTTCGCCACGGGGGTTTCGATTGTGTTGCACCCCGAAAGCCCCAGGGTGCCAATTATCCACATGAACGTGCGTTATTTTGAAATTTTCGATGCCACAGGCCAAGTGCAAACGCAGTGGTTTGGCGGCGGCATAGACCTTACACCTATCTACGTAGTTCCTGCTCAAGCAAAGCGCTTCCACGAGCGCCTCAAGGAGGTATGTGATGCCTTTGCGCCGGATGCTTACGAGCACTATAAGCAATGGGCAGATGATTATTTCTTTTTACCGCATCGCCAAGAAACCCGTGGCATCGGGGGAATTTTCTTCGACCGCCTGCGCCCTTCTGAGCAGCACAGCAAGGAAGAGATTTGGCGCTTTGTACAAGCCGTAGGAAAGGCTTTTGTACCAGCTTACAAGGAAATAGTCGAAGAAAACAGAAAGTTGTCCTACGGGGCTGAAAATAAGCGATGGCAAGCCTTGCGCCGCAGCCGCTACGTGGAGTTCAATTTGGTGTATGATGCCGGCACCAAGTTTGGCTTAGAGAGCAATGGCCGCACAGAGTCTATCCTGATGAGCATGCCGCCCCAAGCCCAATGGGCTTATAATTACCTGCCGCCCCAAGGCAGCGCCGAAGCCGAAACGCTGGCACATTTGAAGAAAGGGATGGTGTGGTAGCATATAGCTATGCAAGTAATGCGTATTTACATAGGTTTTATTTGTAAATATCTCTTCTATGCCCAAGTGCAATCACTTCAACTACGAGGAGCTTATCTGAAATATCGTAAATAATGCGATAATCTCCCACACGAATGCGATAAGCTTCTCTTCCTTTCAGTTTCTTACAGTCTGTGGGGCGAGGATCGTTCGAGAGTTGGTAGATAGCTTTTTTAATATTGGCATAGTATGGCTCAGGAATTTTTTCCAGTGCTTTTACTGCTTTTTTATTAATGAGGATACGGTATTCCATTATCCCTTTTTTCGCTTCTCCTCAATCATCTTAAAAGCCTCATCTATGGGAATGGCTTCTTCTTTGGCTTCTTTTACTTCATCATAGAGCCTTATATCTTCCAGGAGTTCGAGCGCCTCTACAATGGCCTGAAATTCTTCCAAGCGCAGCACTACGGAAAGCTTTTTTCCTGCACTGTCGGTAATGTATTGTGGATGTATCTGAAGCATTGCCCAAAAAAGATTTGATGAGTACTTTACAAATATACCATATTTTCAAACAAAAAAATGCTTTTCTAAGCCTTGTACATCTCCGTAAGGCGTTTCACATACTTTCCGATGATGTCGAACTCCAAGTTCACCTCGCTGCCCATCTTTATTTGGTGGAAATTGGTATGTTCGTAAGTATAAGGAATAATGGCCACCGAGAAAGCACCCGGGGCGGAATCCACCACCGTTAGGCTGGTACCATTTACGGAAATAGAGCCTTTTTCTACGGTATAGTTGCCCAAGCTGCTGTCGTATTCAAAGCGATAAATCCAGCTGCCTCCCTGCTCTTCCTCCCGTACGCAGTGCCCCACTTGGTCCACGTGGCCTTGTACGATGTGGCCATCTAAACGGCCATTGGCAGGCATACAGCGCTCCATGTTGAGCAGCGTACCTACTTGCCAATGCTTCAGATTGGTTTTTTGGAGGGTTTCGGCAATGGCTGTTACGCGGTGGCCACCGGGAAGCAATTCTACTACGGTCAGGCATACGCCGCTGTGCGCCACGCTCTGGTCTATCTTCAGGCTTTCAGAAATAGCACTTTCTACTACAATATGCAGGTTTTCTTGGTCTTTTTCGAGGGCTTTGACCTTGCCCAAACACTCTATGATGCCGGTAAACATAAAATCTTTTATTAAAAATAAAAAAACAGCGAAAAATACAGATATTTGCATCTTTGCAACACAAAAGTACAAGAAAATGTTGGAAGATAGTTACAGGCACAAGGGTTTGCGCAGAAAGTTGGTGGAGGAGCTACGCCAAAAAGGGATTCAAGATACACAAGTATTGGAGGCCATCGGCCAGATTCCCCGACATTGGTT
>DAIQNQ010000060.1:6472-12966 GCA_036788275.1 Thermonemataceae bacterium | reverse complement strand
GCAAATACAGGTGTTTTTGGGCGATGGCTCACAAGGATTGCCTACCTATGCGCCTTTCAAAGGCATTTTGGTAACAGCGGGTGCGCCCGAAGTGCCGCAAGTATTGCTGGAGCAGCTCCATAGCAAGGGCGGGCGCTTGGTGATTCCGGTAGGCGATGCCCAAGCCCAAAAGATGTATTGTATTGAGCGACAGAGCGAATCGGAATACCAAAAAAAGATGTACGAATCCTTTAGTTTTGTACCACTTCTGGGAAAATTCGGATGGAAATCGGCCTTATAAAATTATATTTTCAACCAAAAGATGCAAATCGAAATGTCAAGTAAAAAAGTAAAACAAGCCCACGAGTCTTTTACCATTATGACTGAAATGGTATTGCCCAACGATACCAATACCTTGGGAAATCTGATGGGCGGGCGCTTGATGTACCTGATAGATGTGGTGTCGGCCATTGCCGCCCAAAAACACTCCAACAGAATTGTGGTAACGGCTTCGGTGGACAATGTGTATTTTGGAAAGCCTATCAAGCTGGGGCATGTGGTTACGCTACAAGCCCAAGTAACGCGTGCTTTCAACTCCTCGATGGAAGTGCATATTGAAGTGTGGGCAGAGGACATTCCGGCACAGATAAAAGTAAAGACCAACAGTGCTTTCTTTACCTTTGTGGCCGTGGACCAAACAGGCCGCCCCATAGATGTACCAGAGGTAATGCCCGAAACAAGCGCTGAAAAAGCCCTTTACGAGAGTGCTTTGCGCCGCCGACAACTGCGCTTGATTTTGGCAGGCAAGATGAAACCCGAAGAAGCCGGAGAGCTGAAAGCCCTCTTTGTACAGCCTTAGGAAATCCTCGCGCAGTCGTAAGCGTCTATCACTTGGGCACGCATAAATTTGCCCTTAGAGGGTGCTTCGAGCAAGGCCTTGAAAACCTCAGGAGCTACCTCAAAATACTGCCAGACTTGGCCGGTATTTACAAATTCTACTTCCAAGATTTGCTCAGAAGTATCGTAGCCAATGGAGGACAGCATGCTGGAAGTTACGGGAGTACGCTTCATATAGTGTGTGTATCAGTTAAAAAATCAAGACCTTTGAAAGGTACAGATAAAAAAGCAAATCCCCAAAACAACTACTGTTTTGGGGATTCTTGTATTATTATTGCATTTATGCACCCACCAACTGCTTGTCGAGCACATCGTTGAAGCGACGCTCCGGACGGCCTTGCCATTGTTTTTTGTGGTAAGCATAGCCCGCGATGAGTGGCATAGCCAAGGTAGCTTCAGCCCATACCATTTGCTCATACACGGTGTCCACCTTGCCCCAAGAGCAAGCCTCTTTGAGGGTAGAACCTGAAAGCGCTCCGTCGCGCTCGTCGGCTACGGTGATTTGCACCGCATATTTGTGCATATCGGCTTCTTGCTCCAGAATGTCGCAAGCTACCACGATGTCTTGTACGAAGTTTTTGGGTACGCCCCCACCAATCATAAACAAGCCTGATACAGGATTGTGGATTTTGCATTTGGTGATTTCCAAGAAATCCTTGGCAGAATCAATAGACAAATGTTTTTCGGGATTGTGCCATTGGTGATGCACCAAGCCAAAGCCTGCAGAGCAATCTGAGAAGGCAGGCACAAAGATAGGTACTCCTTTTTTGTAGCAAAGCCAAACGATAGATTCCTCACGGTATTCTTTGTAGGCCTCATTTTCGTCTAAGAAGCGACCCATCTCGCGGATAAACTCTCTGGAAGAATAAGGTCTTCTTTCAAGGCTGTTGCAGATTTGTCCGATGGTATCGTCGCAGATACGGAGGTCTTCTTCGTCAATATAAGTATCATAGATGCGGTCTATCATCAGCGCACGCAGCTCTTGGTCGTCAATGCCATAAGGTGTACCGATGTAGTGTTTAAAGCCCAGAGCTTCAAAAAAGTCTTGGTCCACGATATTGGCACCGGTAGAGACGATGGCATCTACCATGTTGTTTTTGAGCAAGTCCACGATTGTTTTTTTGAGGCCTGCGGAAATGAGCGAGCCTGCCAAGGTCAAGAATACTGCACATTCCTTGTCCTCTTGCATCATATTAAATATCTTTGCGCCTCTGGCAAGGTTGCGTGCTTGGAAGGCCATTTTTTCCATGGCATCTACCATATCCACTACATTGGTCTGTGTAATGTCAATGTGTTGGATGGTATCTTTCAAAAATTCTGCTTTGCGTTTTCTGTCAATATTTTCAGAATGAGCCATTTGTTTGTACTTTTAAAATGTGAAAGGAAGAGAATTGCTTGCAAAATTACATTTTTTTCAAAACTTTTGAAAGAAAAGAATTCAAGGATTGGTAAAATATTTTAGCTCAATACTTTATGGAACTACACGAATTGCAATGGCTGTTTTCGGAGGGCATCTATATTGTTCCCGAAAAAAGGATTTTAAGGCCTTTTCAAGACACTTTTCCTCCAAGCACTCAATACTTATGTATTTTTGGCAATGAAGCTGACTACAAGCTTAAAAACAAGGAAAATAAAGGGGTCTTTGAGCGCATGATAGAAGCGCTGGCAAAGCAACAGAAGGCAAGCACGCCTATCCACGAAGCGCTGTTTACGATATGGCTGGCTGAGGAATGGCTGGGGCAACGCTTCGACTTCGATGCCAAGGCGACTTCCCTACAAAAAGTGATTTGCTTTGGGGTGGATTTGGCAGCATTAGGGCTTCCGACAGCGCCGGTGCCTTATCAAGTATGCCCTTGGGCAGATACTGTGGATTTGGTACAGGCCGACAGCCTGGCCCTCATCGAAAAAGATGCTTCCCTGAAAAAAGCGCTTTGGGCAGCTTTGGTGCAGATGTTTCCGTAGCAAATCTCACAGATACACACAAACTTTATTTATTCTTTACGTTCAATAAAAAAGCCTCAAGATGCAGTATCTTGAGGCTTTTTTATTGATTTTCAGCAATAATAGCGCTTACTTTACTTTGAGTGTTTCGGCCAAAGCTTGTTCCAAATCGGCACCGCGCAGGTTTTTGGCGATAATCTTGCCCTGAGGGTCTAAGAGGTAGTTCATCGGAATGCCTTGGATTTTGTATTGGGCTACTACGGGAGAATCCCAAAACTGCAAGTCAGATACTTGCGTCCAAGCAAGCTGGTCTTTTTCGATGGCTTTGAGCCAAGCTTCGCGGTCTTTGTCTAAAGAAACGCCCACAACCGTAAAATTTTTGTCTTTGAAAGCCTGATAAGCTTTCACTACATTGGGGTTTTCGGCACGGCAAGGACCACACCAAGCTGCCCAAAAATCGAGCAATATATATTTGCCACGCAAGCTGCTGAGGCTTACATTTTTGCCTTCGGGGCTGGGCAAGCTGAAATCAGGAGCTTCTTCGCCGATGTTCAAACCGCCAAGAGGGTCATTGTCTTCGGCTTGGGGTGCATCATTTTTAGGGTCTTCGTCGGGCTTGCTCACGCGGTCCATAAAATCGGTAAAACGCTTAAAAGGAGCTGCATTAGGCTGTTCTTTTTTGATACGGTCGGTAAAGTCCTTCATATAGCGATAATCTTTGGTAAAATCCAAAAGACGCAAGCCATAAATCACAGCCACGGAGGGCATCATTTCGGGGAGCATTTCTTTGAGTTTTTCTACGCTTTTCTCTCCCAAATCCTGAAAAACTTTGTTTACAGAGTCCATTTTCAGCTGCTCACCTTGTTGTTCAGCAGCACGATATACCTTCTCAAGCTCACGGGCTTCTTTTTGGAAGTCTCGCAGCAGGCCGGCCACTTTGTTGTGGTTTTCCATATCCTTAGAGCCTGACACGGTGAAGGGCGTGTCGAGATTGTCTAAGTCCACATCTTTGATAGTAACATTGTCTTTGCCCAAAATCAAGCCAATAGGATAAGGATTGCTCCAGAAAAGACGGTCTTGGTCGCCACGAATAATCAGATTAACTACATAAAAGTCCGGCTCTGTAGTTTTTACCTTAAATACAAACTTGCCATCTTTCACATCTACTGTATCGAGGCTTTTATAGCTGGCATAAGAGCTTCCCGAGCTGTCGGCTACTTCTACTTCGAGTACTGCTTTTACGATATTAGTATCTTTTACAAAGCCTGTAAGGGTGATATTGCCGCCTCCGCCTTTGTTGCAGGCACTCAGTCCGGCAAAAGCCAAAAGAAGAACAAAAAAAACTTTTCTCATAAGAGGATTGGTATTAAGTGTTTGAATAATAGATTGATAAAATTTGGCTAAGAAGCGTCCAAGGCAGCAGCGAGCAACTGATTGGTGATTTTGGGGTCGGCTTTGCCTCCGGTGGCCTTCATTACCTCTCCCATAAACATTCCTTGTAGGCCTTTTTTTCCGGCCTTGTACTCGGCTACTTTTTCTGGATATTTGGCCAAAATGCTTTCTATCAGGCCTTTCAGCTCATCGGCATTGCTTTCTATCACCAAGTTTTTCTCTTGGGCAATTTGCAATGGGCTTTGAGTCGGGCTTTCGAGCATCGCCGGATATACTTGCTTGGAGGCGATGTTATGGTTGATTTTGCCGCTGTCAATGAGGTTAATCATTTCGGCCAAGTGCTTGGCAGGAACAGGAAATTGTGCCATAGAGAGCATCAATTCATTGAGGTAGCTTTTTACATTTACCGTTACCCAGTTGGCCGCACTCTTGTAGTTTTGGGTATTTTGACATACCTCTTCAAAATACAAGGCAATGTCTTTCTCGGCAGTAAGTACCTCGGCATCATATTCGGAAAGGCCGTATTCTTGGGTAAATTTCAGATACAAAGCCCTCGGCAGCGGTGGCATGGCAGCTTCTACGCGTGCTATCCACTCCGGCGATACGATTACAGGCGTAAGGTCGGGCTCAGGGAAATAGCGGTAGTCGTTCATACTCTCTTTGGAGCGCAGGGAGCGGGTTTTGCCCTCAGCGGCATCAAAGGTGCGAGTTTCTTGGATGAAAGTCCAGCCTTGGAGGCGATAAAAGAGCTGTCGCTCAAACTCAAACTCAATGGCGCGCCGCACATTGTTGAAAGAATTGAGGTTTTTGACCTCTACGCGTGTGCCAAAGGCCTCTCCTTTTTTTCGAATAGAGACATTCACATCGCAACGCAGTGAGCCTTCTTCCATATTGCCATCGCAGATGTCGAGGTAGCGCACCAATTTTCTGATTTCGTTGAGATAGTAGTAAGCCTCGTCGCTGTTGCGCATATCCGGCTCCGATACAATCTCTACCAGCGGCACACCGGCACGGTTCAGGTCTATAAAAGACTCTTCTTCTCCTTCGATGTGCATAGATTTTCCGGCATCTTCTTCGAGGTGAATGCGGGTAATCCCAATACTTTTCTCTTCGGCGTATCCCTTGGGTTTTACGAAGATTTGGCCTCCCGTACAGATAGGCGTTTTGTCTTGGGTAATCTGATAGCCCTTGGGCAAATCTGGATAGAAGTAGTTTTTGCGAGCAAAGATATTTTCGCGCGTAATGCTGCTTCCACAGGCAATCCCCATACGAATGGCATAGTCAAAAGCCTTTTTATTGGCTTTGGGCAGTGTACCCGGATGCGCCAAGGTGATGACACTCACATTGGTATTGGGCATATTGCCGTAGGTACACTCCTCCCAAGAATAGGCCTTGCTGGCGGTACTCAGCTGGGCGTGTACTTCCAAACCGATGACAGTTTCGTAGTCGTGGCGATGTGCCGCCAAAAAAGCTTCTACGGCTTGCCAATTGAGTTTGGGAAGGGCTTGCTCAAATGCTTGAGCACTATGAAAATTTGCTAAATCAGACATATATTATTGAGTGAATCATCACAAGATGACACAAATTTAAAGGAAAAAATGAATTTTGTAGCACTTGACCATTGCTTTCTGCAAAAGCCATTGTTACGAAAGGTATTGTTGCCTTTCTTAAACTTGTGGCACATAGCTGCGGGCTTTCTCAAGCACCTTGCCCAAGGCCGAGGCATCGCTCCCGCCGGCAGTGGCATAAAAAGGCTGCCCGCCGCCGCCGCCTTTGATTTCCTTGGCCAATTCCTTCACGATTTGTCCGGCGTGGAGGCCTTTGCTTTGGAGTGCTTCGCTAACGGTAACGATTATCTGCGGTTTTTCGTTGATAATGCAAACGAATACAGAGAAGAGATTTTCGACTTGCTGCTTCAATTCAAAAGAGATTTGCCTTGCAATATCCAAGGAAGGGAAAGCAACCTCCGAAAAGATACAGCTAATACCGTTGATTTGCTCAACCTTAATTAACAAACTTTGTTTTTCTTGTTGTGCTTGTTTGAGTTCTATTTTTTCTATCTCTTTTTGCAGACTTTGCTTTTCTTGCAGGAGTTGCTCTATAGATTTTTTCAAATCTTTGGCCTTGAGTATTTCCTTGATTTCATCAACTAAAGTCAATTGCTCTCTAATATACTCTTCCGCTTTTGCCCCTGTAATGGCCTCGATACGGCGTACTCCTGCCGCTACGGAGCTTTCCGAAATGATTTTCAGGAAGCCAATTTGTCCGGTAGCGCTTACGTGTGT
>DAIQNQ010000060.1:3574-6372 GCA_036788275.1 Thermonemataceae bacterium | reverse complement strand
AGAATCCTTTTTCAGCTACAAAGTGTACAATCAAGTCGTTTTCTTTTTTGGTGTCGAATACATCTACCGAAATTAAATTTCCTTGATATATACAACTAAATTTCCCTTTATCACCTACTTGCCCCCCACTTTCTGCATAAAAAGGCGTGCTTTCGAGTACCACTTGGTAAAAAGCCTTGTTTTTTTCTTTCACTTGGCGGTAGCGCAGCAAGCGGCTTTCGCTTTGGTGGGCATCATAGCCAATGAAATAGATTTCGTCGGCTTGGTGCAAAATCACCCAATCATCAGTTTCAAGGCTGGCAGCACTGCGCGAGCGTTCTTTCTGCTGCTCCATTTCCTTTTGGAAGCCCGCTTCGTCTAAGCCGATGCCCTTTTCGCGGGCGATGAGGGCGGTCAGGTCTAAGGGGAAGCCGAAGGTATCGTAGAGTTCAAAAGCCGTTTTACCGTCTATACTTTGGCCTTGCTGCTGCTCGGTGTAGTTGTCGAGCCTTTTGAGGCCTGTTTCGAGCGTTTTGAGGAATGATTTCTCTTCTTCCTGAATCACATTGGCGATGAAGGCTTGCTGCTGCTGTACCTCAGGAAATACGCTGGCAAACTGTGTGGCCAAAATGGCTACCAATTCATACAAAAAAGGCTCTTTGAAATGCAAATAGGTATAGCCATAGCGCACGGCACGACGCAAAATGCGGCGAATGACATAGCCTGCGCCATTACTGGAGGGCAGCTGTCCGTCGGCAATGGCAAAGGTAATAGCGCGGATATGGTCGGCAGCTACGCGGAGCGCTACATCGGCCATCGCTTCTTGTCCATACGTTTTTTGTGATTTTTGTGCCAAATACTGTATCAGCGGCTGAAATACATCGGTATCGTAATTGGAAGTTTTGCCCTGAATAGCCATACAAAGGCGTTCAAAGCCCATACCTGTATCCACGTGCTTGGCAGGCAAGGGCACCAAACGCTTGTCGGCCTTGCGCTCAAACTGCATGAATACGTTGTTCCATATTTCCACTACTTGCGGATGGTCTTGGTTTACCAGCTCTCGGCCTCCTTTTTGGGCAATTTCAGCCTCGCTGCGAAGGTCTATGTGGATTTCGGAGCAAGGACCACAAGGACCTACATCGCCCATTTCCCAAAAATTATCTTTTTTGTTGCCAAAGAGGATACGCTCTTCGGGCAAGTACTGCTTCCAAAGCTCCAAAGCTTCAGTATCTGGTTCGAGATTTTCGGAGGCATCGCCTTCAAAAACCGTGACATAAAGGCGCTCTTTGGGCAGGCCATATACCTCGGTGAGCAGCTCCCAACTCCAAGCAATGGCCTCTTTCTTGAAATAATCGCCAAAAGACCAGTTGCCGAGCATTTCGAAGAGCGTATGGTGGTAAGTATCGTGGCCTACATCTTCCAAATCGTTGTGCTTGCCTGTTACGCGGAGGCATTTTTGGGTATCGGCAATGCGCGGCGAGGTAGGTGCTTTGGTGCCCAAGAAGAAATCTTTGAACTGCGCCATACCGGAGTTCATAAACATCAGTGTAGGGTCGTTTTTGAGTACCAAAGGCGCTGAGGGCACAATAAGGTGTCCTTTTTCTTTGAAAAAATCCAAGAATTTTTGTCTTATCTCTTGTGAGGTCATATCTGTATAAAATGAAGGATACACGAACAATTTGTAGCAAACAGGTGCTAAAGGAGCGTAAAAATAATAAAATCCTTATCAGATTAAAACAAAGCTTGACCGAAATAAAAGCTACTTGGGGTAAATGTGGCGTATAACCCAAACGTGTGGAGCGGTAAGTAAGGAAACCAAAATAAAAAAGCTCAAAATCAACAGCTCTTGCGATACCTCTGTATAAGCCAATACCAAAAGTACCAAGCCGATGCCCAAAAAGCTCAAAAGCGAGAACGGCAGGGCACTTTTTATATAATCCTGCCACTGATACTGAGGCGCTTTTTGTCGAAATACAGCAATTTCCTGTTGGATGGTAAGCAGGCTGTGCCACAGCGCAAAGTACACTGCAAAGGCCCAAAGCAGGTTTCCGGTACCGATTAATACAAAAAGTATAGTCAAGAGCGCAAATTCCTCCAAAAGAGATTTGAGCGGTGCATAAACAGCCATCAGGCCTATCCAAAGCAAGGCCAAGGCGGGCAAGTACCAAGCAGCATAAGCAAGCAAGGGTTGTAATACAGCATTCAGGGGGCTTTCGGCCAAAATGGCCATCGCATCGGTCTGGTGCCACCACAGCAAAGTACCCAAGAGCAAAGTGCCCCAAAGCAGGTAGAGCAAGGAAATAATGCCTTTGGGAAAGCTTTCGACCAAATAATAGAGCTGCGATTGCCCAAAATGGTAGGCAGAGAAAAGCAGAAATACGGCAAAGCAAAGCAGCGGGAAGAAATACCAAAGCAAGGCATACAAGGCAATAATGCCCAAATAAAAGCTAAGAAAGCGCCACCAGAGCGACTTCTGGCCTTGGAGCGATTGCCCAAACTTACTGAAAAACACTTGGTGGTCGGCAGCGCCGTGCGGAATGCCCAATAGCAGCATCAATACTACAAAGAGCCCGAGCTCTATGGCGGCATTGGGAGGCCAAAAATAAGCCCAAGCACTCAGGCTAAGAGTGAGCAGAATCACCCACCACGATACCTTCCCAAGGCTTGTGGTAAGGGGCTTGCTTTTGTTTGGCAAAGCCATATTTTTCATAACAGGCTTGTAAAAAAGGTTGAAAGGGAAGCTTGCTTATCAGCCTCATTTCTTGGCGATAGCTGCTTTTTTCCTCTAAAAAATCTACGATATCGTGAAAATTGTTCTT
>DAIQNQ010000060.1:0-3474 GCA_036788275.1 Thermonemataceae bacterium | reverse complement strand
GGCGATAGCTGCTTTTTTCCTCTAAAAAATCTACGATATCGTGAAAATTGTTCTTCTTGAATAGCGATTCCATAATAGTAACCAAGAGCTGCGGTCTTTTGCGGATAATATCCAATAGCAGTTGGTCGTAAAAGCGATGGCGCGCCGCAGCATTTTGCCAAGCCGGTGCTTTATCGAAATTGCTCCAGCGCGCTACAAAATCGGCACAGGCCTCTTGGATACGCCCAAAAGTATAGCCCGTACTGGCCTTGGTCATACCCCCAGCAGTACCTATATGAAAAATACGGCTGTTGGTGGCCTTGAGAGGAGGAAAAACGTGCATAGGAATCATTCCTTGCTCTTCTTCTTCTATCGTAAAATGCTTTATTTTGAGTTTCTGACGGATGTATCGCTCTATAATCGGAATAAAATTTTCAGTATTTTGTATTTGGGCGCTGAATACCGTACATTCTACCAAGGCTTTGTGAGGGCTAAAAGGTAGCAAATAAAAGAAAAGAACATTTTGACCGTCCTGCTCGAAGGAAAAATCCATCAAGGTAGCCGCTTGGGTATTGAATACTGCCTGCTCGCTTTCTATAAAATAACCTTTAAAGTACTGCTTTACCGCATCTTCGGGCAAAGGAAAGTGAGGGCTAAGATGAGCGATACTATTGAAGAGCCAAGGAGCTTGATAGTTTTGAGAATCGCTTTCTAAAAACACCTGTTTCCCGTCTTCGTGTATCGTATTTACAGATTCTTGCAAAAATGTGATGTTGGGAAAGGTCGCTAAATGCGCTTTTACTTCCTTATAAAAATCGCTTCCTCGTAGATAGTAATAGCGATAAGGCGCAATAGAGGCTGTTTTGGAGAAGTCTTTTCCTTCAAAATGCAGCGCCTCCCAAGAGAAAGCTTGGGCACTTTCAAAAGCAGGCTTTTCCTTGGCCCAAAAGCACCAAGTGCGGTCGTTGCGCTCCTTGCTCTCTTGGTCGAATAAAAAAATGCGTTTGTTGCGCCAAGGGCTTTTGCTAAGGTAATAGGCCATACTCAAGCCGCTGCCGCCAGCACCGCTGATAAGGATGTCTGCTTGTTCCAAAATGGTTTTGATTTTAGTTGAGCCAATTGTACCCATGAGAACATTTTTGGGTGCACATTGTTTGCAAGCACAATAGAAAAGTGAAAAAGCTTATTCAAAATGTTCAATTTGTAAATATTGTATAAAATTTAGATGATAGTATAATCAAAAATAAAATATTAAAGTTGATGTTTTTAACTAAAATATAAAAATAAAACAGCCTGTATCAACTAAAAAAATTTTTTTAAACCAAAAACCACTTTATATGGAATAATTAAAAGTGAATATTTTTTCTTATGAAAAAAATATCTTTATCTTGCAAACGTTTTTTGAAAACAAGTTGGACACAAGGCAATTAGACAATATTCACAATTTAAAATTTGTTGTATGGCTAAAATAAAGTACTACTACGACACAGAGTCTTGTAAATATGAACGTGTACGGGTACGAAATATTGACTTGTTTCTCAATTTCTTAGGTTTTGCAGGTTTAGCACTCGTATTTGGTTTGGTAATCGCATATTTTTATGGGCAGTATTTTCAGTCTGAGAACGAAGAGCGCCTCAGCAAAGAAAATGAAGAACTGAAAACTTACTATGAATTGGTAAGTAAGAAGCTTGAGGAAAGCGACCAAATGCTCGTTTCCTTACAAGACCGCGACGACAATGTGTATCGCACGATATTTTCGGCAGAGCCCATTGCCAGTTCTATTCGCCAAGCCGGTGCCGGCGGGCGCGAAAAGTACAATGAACTCCTCAAAAAGGGTTTGAAAAATGAAGATTTGATTGTGGGTACGCTCAAAAAGATAGACAATCTGAAACGCAAAATGTACATTCAGACCAAGTCTTATGATGAGATTATCAAGCTCTCTAAAAATAAAGAGCAAATGCTGGCCTCTATCCCCGCTATTCAGCCAATCTCTAACAAGCAGCTTACCAGACTCAGTTCAGGTTTTGGTATGCGTTACCATCCTATTTATAAGATAGGGCATTTCCATCCGGGCATTGATTTTACAGCACCTATCGGTACGCCTATTTATGCTACTGCCGATGGGGTGGTGTCGGTAGCCAGAAATAATTTTGGCGGCTACGGCAATGAGATTCAGGTGAATCACGGCTATGGTTATGTAACGCTTTACGCGCATTTGTCGCGTTTTAATGTAAAAGAAGGGCAAAAGGTGAAGCGTGGGGAATGCATAGGCTATGTAGGAAGTACAGGCTTGTCCACAGGGCCACACTTGCACTACGAAGTAATTTATAAAGGAGAAAAGGTAAATCCGGTGTATTATTTTTACAATGACCTTTCTCCAGAGGAATACGAAAAAGTATTGGAACTTGCTTCTATCGAAAATCAGTCTATGGAGTAGTATTTTATCGCTTTTTGAAAGTGGAAAAGGTTCTGAAAATATTTTTTCAGAACCTTTTTAATATACAAAATATGTTTACTTTTGCCTATATTTTTCGCTATTCCAACATTATTAATTGCGGTTTTTCATGTCTGAAAAAGTTCTGACCTCTTCTTCTCCTCAAAAAATTTCTTTCCAAACAGCCATTGCTATTGTCATCGCCAACATGATTGGTGCGGGGGTTTTTACAAGTCTGGGTTATCAAGCCTTGGGCTTGCCTTCTAGCTTTCCCTTGTTATTGCTTTGGTTGGTAGGTGGCATCGTGGCACTTTGTGGGGCGCTTAGCTATGGAGAGTTGGCAGCGATGTTTCCCCGTTCAGGAGGAGAATACAATTATCTTTCTCAAATCTATCATCCTGCTTATGGTTTCCTCTCAGGCTGGGTATCGGCGACGGTCGGTTTTGCTGCGCCAGTAGCTTTGGCAGCGATGGCATTGGGGCGATACGCCAACAGTGTGTCGGAGATGATACATCCACAAGTTATTGCAATAATTGTAGTGTTGGCACTATCAATTATACATTCTGTCTCTATTAATACAGGAAGTATATTTCAAAGATATTCTACTGCTATAAAAGTTGCTCTTATATTTTTTTTAATCATAGCAGGGTTTACATTATCAACTAATATACAGGTGGTAAATATTGTACCACAAGAAGGAGATTGGTCTTTGGTATTCAGTAGTAGCTTTGCTATTTCTTTGGCTTTTGTATCTTTTTCTTATTCTGGTTGGAATGCCTCCGCTTACTTGGCCAATGAGATAGACAATCCTAAGAAAAATGTACCCCGCTCCCTTCTGCTCGGTACAGCACTGGTGATGGGGGCTTATATTTTGCTCAACTTTGTGTTTCTTTACACAGTGCCTATCGAGGAGCTGGCCACCAAGCAAGCTGCTCTGGACAATACTCCGCTTGAAGTAGGCTATTTGTCGGCAGAGGTGATTTTTGGTACTGTGGGTGGCAAAATCATGGGTGCTTTGATTGCCTTGCTTTTGGTTTCTTCCATCAGTTCGATGGTTTTTG
>DAIQNQ010000059.1:3376-17011 GCA_036788275.1 Thermonemataceae bacterium | reverse complement strand
TGATATGGGCAACATCCTCGGCAGAAAGTGCGGTAGAAAGAAACAAGCTCTCGAATTGTGAGGGCGCCAAATACACTCCTCTTTGCAGCATCGCACGGAAGTATTTCCCAAACAAGGCCGTATCTGCTGTTTTGGCTGTGGCAAAGTCGCGTACCTGATGCTCTGTAAAAAAGAGGCTGTACATAGAGCCTATCTGATTGATAGTATAGGGCAACCCCAGCTTCTCTAAGCTTTTCTTGATACCTGCGGTCAGGGTTGCTGTAATGGCATCCAGCTGGGCATAGATACTATCACCTTGGGCTTGTAAGGTGCGCAACATGGTAAGGCCTGCCGCCAAGGCAATGGGATTGCCGGAGAGCGTACCTGCCTGATACACCTTGCCTACGGGCGATACGCAATCCATAATTTCTTTTTTGCCTCCATAAGCGCCTACGGGCAGTCCACCGCCGATAATTTTGCCGAGGGTCGTCATATCTGGCACAATGCCAAAGCGCTCTTGTGCGCCACCTTTGGCCAAGCGGAAGCCCGTCATCACCTCATCAAAAATCAATACAATGCCTTCTTTATCACAAAGCTTGCGCAGCCCTTCCAAGAAGCCCGCCTCGGGCAGGACACAGCCCATATTGCCCACCACCGGCTCTAAGATAATACAAGCAATGCTCTTGGGATTGGCCTCAACGAGGCGCTCTACGCTGGCCAAATCGTTGTAAGGAGCTGTAAGCGTATCTTTGGCCACGCCCTCGGTTACGCCGGCGCTGTCGGGTTCGCCCATCGTGAGCGCCCCACTGCCTGCCGCTATCAGAAAGCTATCGCCGTGGCCGTGATAGCAACCTTCAAATTTGATAATTTTAGAACGCCCTGTATAGCCACGTGCTACCCTGATGGCCGCCATCGTGGCTTCGGTACCAGAGTTTACCATTCTTACTTTTTCAATAGAAGGCACCATGTCCACAATCAACTCGGCCATTTCTACCTCGCGGCGGGTGGGCGCACCATAAGAAAAAGAATGCTTGATGGCCTCAGCCACAGCCGCTTCTATGTCGGGATGGGCATGCCCCAGAATCATCGGTCCCCAAGAGTTAATCAGTTCTATGTAGCGGTTGCCGTCTTCATCATACAAATAAGCTCCTTGGGCACTTTTAATAAAAATAGGATTGCCACCCACGGCACGGAAAGCACGTACGGGAGAATTTACACCACCGGGAATAAAATTTTGGGCTTTCTGAAAAAGGCTTTGGCTATGTGTCGTATTCATCGAAAAATCTATGTTTTATTTTATTTGAGTGTAAAAAACACCTACCAAGGCCGCTTGTTAGTCTTCAAAGCGATTGGCGAGGCGCAGCTCACCTTCGTAGTATCTTAGTATAGGTACAAATTGATTATCCCTTTTGTTGGCTTCAAATTTATAGCCACGGCTGCTCAGGCGAAAGGCACTGTCTTGCAGGCTGCTCTCATCTATGCTGCCCTGCTGATAAAGCACCTTGGCAAAGGAGTGCATCAGGTCGTAGCCACGAAAGGCATAGATAGAAGGGCGCACCATATTGTTTGTTTTGGTAATGCGTAGGGCTTTTTCGTTGTAGTTTTTTCTGAAAGCCTCCATCTCTTTTTCGCGGTAGAGGTAGTCGGGTGCTACAAAATACACTTGGCGGGCTTCAAAAGTATTGATGGGAATATTCTGAAAGGTGCGCCAGCTCAGCAAGGTAATGATGGGCGTATTGGGATGCAGCCTTTCCATTTGGCGGAGAATCTCTTCGGCTACAATTTGGCTCGGACTTGCCACAAATATATAATCGAGGCTTTCTTGTTCTTCGAGGAGCTTCTCTACCATCATCAGGTTGGAGGTAGAAACCTGTATTTTGGCCGAGAGGCTCGCCTTGGCAGCACGCAGGGCTTGCTGGTGTTGCTCGGCGAGTTGCACATCTTCGGGCAGGTCGCTGTGAAAAATCAACACCTTTTTCCCAAACTTCTCCATTCCAAAACGAGCACTCTGCTCAGCTTGGGTGGCAAGACTGGGATTGGTAAGGTACACCTGCTTGTTTTTGAGCACTTTTGCAGCATTTTGCAAGGGACTGACAAGCAGTATAGGCTTTCCTTGGGCAATTTGAAGCATTTTGTCAAAATCTTCCTCAAAAACAGGCCCTACGAAGAGGTCTATCTTCTCAAACTCCGACAGGCTGTTCATATAGGCCAAGGTATCAGGGTTGTTACGAATCTCATAAGCTACCAAGCGGATGTTCACCCCAGCGCTGTCTAATTCTCTCTTGGCCAAGCGCATGCCTTGGTAGAGGTCTGTGGCGAGCTGTGTAGTGGCATTTTTTTCTTTGGGGCGTTGTACATTGAAGGGCAGCATCACACCCACGTAGAGGGTATCACGAAGCACCTTGTCTATGCGTCTGAGGCGCATTTTTTCAGGTTTTTCAAGCTTGTATTGCTCCACAAGGCTTTCGGCCAACTCCAAATCTTCTAATGAAGTCCCTTCTACTGCAATTTTATCTACTAGGAGCTGGGCAATAAACTTGTCTTTGTTATAGACCGTCTGAAGATTTTTGAGGGCGGGCAGCCTACGAGTAGCCAAATAATGCCCTTTCATGGTATTGGCCGCGTTCATGGCCTCGATGGTAGTGATTTTGGAGGTGTAGCTCAGGGCGATATTGTCTTCTTTGCGCTCAAATGCGATATTGGCCAATAAGAAAAGTGCTTCATCGGCATTTTCCCATTGGGGGCTGCGGGCGAGCAATTCGAGCAGCTGTTGCTCTGCCAGAGCAAATTCTTTTTGTTGAAAATATCCCAAAGCCAGCAAATAAGCCGCATAATCGCGCCAAATATTGTTGGGATGTAATTGTTGGAGCAGCTCTTGGAGCGGGGCTTTGGCAGCCTGAAAATCTAGTTTCTGCAAAGAGGCTCTGGCCTGAAGGTACTTTCCTTTGAAATAGTCGGCACTTTGTGCTTGCAAGGCGGCGGGCATCAGGCCAAGCAGTATCCCAATGAGCAACATTCTGAAAATCATGAGGCGGCGGAAGTTTTGGTAAGCAAACTGAGAGCAAATATGCTGAATCTCCTACGTTTTGACAAATAATCTTTCTACTATATCTCGCGAAGCCCCGCCCAAGAGCCTTGCAAAGTAGGGGCTTTTAGGCAAGTTTGCAGCTCATTTACAAAATCCATACGACTGATGTACTCGCCACCTAAGCTTTCCAAGTGCTGTGTATGTACTTGGCAATCTATCAAGCGAAAGTTTTTTTCGACGAGTTTTTCTACCAATACCACAAAACCTGCTTTAGAGGCATTGCTCACTTTGCTAAACATAGACTCGCCGTAGAAGCAGCTGCCCAAGCTCACCCCATACAAGCCCCCTACCAGCTGGCCTTCTTGGCGTACCTCTACCGAGTGGGCATAGCCTTGCTCATGGAGGCGGGTATAGGCGCGCTCCACCTCGTCGGTAATCCAAGTGCCATATTGGCCGCGCCGCCTGATTTGCCTGCACTGTCGTACTACTGCTGCAAAATCTTTGTCGAAGCTGATTTCAAATATATTTTTTTTGAGGATTTGCTTCATACTTTTCGATACCTTGAGCTTTTGCGGATACAACACAAAGCGCGGGTCGGGCGACCACCAGATAATTGGCTCATCGTCTGAAAACCAAGGAAAAATACCCTGCCGATAAGCCAAGAGCAGGCGCTCTACCGACAAGTCGCCGCCTATCGCCAAAACCCCTTCCGTATTGGCATGATGCACCGGTGGAAAGCTCAGTTGTTCATCTAAGAAATAGTAACTCATAAAACTACATCAGAATAAGCCCTGAAAGAAAGTGTTTTTTGCTTTACGCAGCAACGTACAGAATGATGAAGATACATCTTTTTTTTTACTTTTTGACAATCAGCAAAATTATTTTTTGACAATTGGCCTCAAGTGCTCAAAAGCTTCATGAAGAGATATTTATGGCATTTTTTTAAGTAATTGTTTTCTCTTTTCAAGATGTTTTGTAATTTGATGTATCATTGCCTCAGGCATCCGACTGCCTGCTTTGTGCCGAGCCAAGTCCTCTCTTTGAGACTGTAAGCACAAATACATATATTTGCTTAAACGGTTGTACGGTTTTTTAATCTCAATAACATCTTTAATTTTGTATAATATTTTTTAAGTACTTGCATCTAAGCCCCAAACCCTAGCCCTATGGATCAATATTCTTATATCGCCAACGCCCACGCAAGTTACATAGACGACTTGTACCAATCTTACAAAGCCGACTCTCAGTCGGTAGATGCCAGCTGGCAAAAGTTTTTTGAAGGTTTCGATTTCTCCCTCCAATTCAATGGTGGCAGCAATGGCCACGGCACCCCTGCCGACAGCGAGCATGTGCTCAAAGAAGCCCGCGTATTTCAGCTCATCAATGCTTACCGCAGCCGCGCCCACCTTCGCGCCAAAACCAACCCCATACGAGAGCGCAAAGACCGCCGCCCCATCTTGGAACTTGAAAACTTCGGCCTCAAAGACAGCGACCTCGACACCGTATTTGAAGTAGGCAAGGAGCTGGGCATTGGTGCTGCACCGCTGCGCAAAATTATAGATACTTTGGTGTATATCTACCAAGGCACTGTGGGCTTTGAATATATGTACATCCGTGAGCCGGAAATCCTCTCTTGGCTGCAAGAAAAATTCGAGAAATACTCCTTGGCCTTCAATCCCGACAATGAATACAAAAAACGTATTCTCCAAAAGCTCAACGAGGCCGTAGCCTTCGAAAACTTCCTCCAAACTAAATTTCTCGGCCAAAAGCGCTTCTCCTTGGAAGGAGGCGAAAGCACCATCCCCGGCTTAGATGCCATCGTAAACAAAGCCGGAGAGCTGGGCGTAACCGAAATTGTAATCGGTATGGCGCACCGTGGCCGTCTCAATGTACTCGTAAACATCATGGGCAAAACCTACGAACAAGTATTCAGCGAGTTTGAGGGTACTGCCAGCCCCGACCTTACGATGGGCGATGGCGACGTAAAATACCACATGGGCTTTTCGAGCGAAGTGCTTACCAATACCGGTAAAGCCGTAAATATGCGCTTAGCTCCCAATCCCTCGCACTTAGAGGCCGTGGACCCCGTGGTAGAAGGCTATGTACGTGCCCAAATTGACGAAGAACTCCAAGACGATGCCCGCAAGATTATCCCTATCCTGATACACGGAGATGCCGCCGTAGCCGGACAAGGATTGGTATATGAAGTAATACAAATGGCCAATCTTGAAGGATACAGCACGGGAGGTACGATTCACTTCGTTATCAACAACCAAGTAGGCTTTACTACCGACTTTGACGATGCTCGCTCCAGTATCTACTCTACCGATGTAGCCAAAATCATAGATGCGCCCGTACTCCACGTAAACGGCGACCACCCCGAAGCTGTGGTATTCTGCTGCCAGCTGGCCGTAGAGTTCCGCCAGAAATTCCAAAGAGATATTTTTATAGATATGGTGTGCTACCGCCGCCACGGCCACAACGAAACTGACGAGCCGCGCTTCACACAGCCCAAACTCTACAACCTCATCGCCAAGCACCCCAACCCGCGCGAGCTCTATGCCAAGCGCTTGCTGGAGCAAGGCAGCATCAACCAAGAGCTGGTAGATGAGATGGAACGCGCCTTCAAGCAGCTCCTCCAAGACCGCCTCAACGAAGTAAAACAGAAGCCACAGCCCTACCATTACACCCAGTTGGAGAAAGATTGGCTCAAAATCCGCAAGTCAAAACCTGAAGATTTCGACCAATCGCCCAAAACGGCTGTAAGCGCCGAAGTAGTATCCAAAATAGGCAAGGCACTCAGCACCGTTCCCGAAGGCTTCAAGCTGCTCAAGCAAACCCAAAAGCTCCTCGAAGACCGCAAGAGTTATTTCTTTGAGAAGAAAAAATTGGACTGGGCTTCGGCAGAATTACTGGCCTACGGCTCTATCCTTTTAGAAGATAAAATTGTACGCTTTACCGGACAAGACGTGCGCCGAGGCACTTTCTCGCACCGCCAATCGGTACTCCGCGATGCCGAAAGCAACGAAGCATATTTCAGCCTCAATCATATTGAGCCCAACCAAAAGCAACCGCTTCGTATTTACAACTCCCTTCTTTCGGAATTTGGGGTATTGGGCTTTGAGTTTGGCTACTCTATGGCCAATCCCAATGCTTTGGTGATTTGGGAAGCACAGTTTGGCGACTTTGCCAATGGCGCACAGGTAATGATAGACCAGTTTATCGCCGCCACCGAAAGCAAATGGCACCAAATGAATGGTATCGTGATGCTCCTGCCCCACGGCTACGAAGGCCAAGGCCCTGAGCACTCCTCTGCCCGCTTGGAGCGCTTCTTGCAGTTGGCCGCCGAATACAATATCGTAGTGGCCAACATCACCACGGCTGCCAACCTCTTCCACGCCTTGCGCCGCCAGCTGGCTTGGGACTTCCGCAAACCCTTGGTCATTATGTCACCCAAATCTTTGCTCCGTGCCGAAGAGGTACACTCACCCATCGAAGAGTTTACTTCAGGTACTTTCCAAGAGGTACTCGACGACAGCTACGCCGATGCCAAAAAAGTGAAGAAGGTATTGCTTTGCAGCGGTAAAATCGCTGTTGATTTGATGCGCCATCAGCAAAAAGAAAAACGCAAAGATGTAGCCATCGTGCGCTTGGAGCAGATTTACCCCTATCCACAAAAGCAGTTGGATAAAATCCTAAAGCGCTACAAAGGTGCCGAAGTGGTATGGGTACAAGAAGAACCCAAAAACATGGGCGCTTATGGCTTTATGTTGATGTTTTACGGGCCTATTGAGGGCATCGCTCGCAAGGCCAGCGCCTCTCCGGCCACAGGCTACAACAAGGTACACGTAAAAGAGCAAGAGGAGCTTATCCAAAGAGCTTTTACCATCAACAAATAAGGCATTGCCTGATTGATTCAAAGACTTTTTAAATATTAAACACATTTTTTGTATGAGCATCATCGAACAAAAAGTCCCAAGCTTGGGCGAGTCCATTACCGAAGTAAGCATCGGTTCTTGGGATAAAAAAACAGGTGATACCGTAGCTCCCGACGAGGTACTCGGCATTATGGAGTCCGACAAGGCCAGCTTCGACATCGTGGCCGAGGCCGGCGGTGTAATAGAAATTGTAGCAGAAGCAGGTGCTACTTTGCCCATCGGCGGAGTAATGCTCAAAATCAACACGACTGCCAGCGCCAGCAGCCCGGCCAAAGAAAGCAAGCCCGAAAGCAAGGCAGTAGCCAGCAGCCCCAGCGCTACCGGACAAGTAGTGGAGATGGTGGTAAAGCCCTTGGGCGAGTCTATTACCGAAGTGGTATTGGGCAGCTGGGTGAAAAACGATGGCGACTTGGTGCAGTTGGACGAGGTATTGGCCGAAATAGAATCGGACAAAGCTACCTTTGAGCTCACCGCCGAGGCCGCAGGTATTTTGCGCATCAAGGCACAAGCAGGCGATACCCTCAAAGTAGGCGACCTGATGTGCAAAATAGAAGTGATGGAAGGCGCTACTGCCACTACGGCCAGCAGTCCTGCCAGTACGCCCACCAGCACATCAGGCAGCAAAGAGCAAGTATCCGAAGAAGGCTATGCCAAGCAACACGCTTCGCCTGCCGCCTCCAAGATATTGGCCGAAAAAGGTATTGACAATACCGAGGTAAAAGGCACAGGCGTAGGCGGACGCATCACCAAAGAAGATGCCCTCAAAGCCGAAAAAGCAGCCAAAAGTAGCCCTGCTACCGAAGCGAAAGCCACCGAGAGCAAGGCTGTGGCCGCTACCGGAGCGCGCCAGCAGGAGCGTCAGAAAATGACCTCCCTCCGCAAAACCATCGCCAAACGCTTGGTAGCCGTGAAAAACGAAACGGCCATGCTCACTACCTTCAACGAAATGAACATGAAGCCGATTATGGATTTGCGCAGTAAGTTCAAGGATAAGTTCAAGGAAAAACATGGCGTGGGCTTGGGCTTTATGTCTTTCTTTGCCCGTGCTTGTGCCCAAGCCTTGCTCGACTTCCCCATCGTAAATGCCCAAATAGATGGCGAAAACATCATATTCAATAATTTTGTGGATATTTCGGTGGCCGTTTCTACGGAGCGTGGCTTGGTAGTACCCGTAGTGCGCAATGTAGAGCAAATGGGCTTTGCCGACATCGAAAAAGAGATTGTCCGCTTGGCTACCTTGGCACGCGATGGCAAGCTTACCATCGAGCAAATGACCGGAGGTACTTTTACCATTACCAATGGAGGTGTTTTTGGTTCGATGATGAGTACGCCTATCATCAATTCGCCTCAGTCAGCTATTTTGGGTATGCACAATATCGTAGAGCGCCCCATGGCCGTAAATGGTGAGGTGAAGATTTTGCCGATGATGTACTTGGCACTTTCTTACGACCACCGCATCATTGATGGCAAAGACTCCGTAAGCTTCTTGGTACGCGTAAAGCAACTCCTCGAAGAGCCTGAGCGCTTACTTTTGGATGTGTAAACATTTTTTAAAAAGAAAAAGACCCTCTCAAGTGCTGAGAAGGTCTTTTTCTTTTTGAGTGATGCTCGCCTACTATTCCTCCGGCAGTACAATTTCGAGCGGATAAGGGCTGAAGCATAAGATGAAAATAATCAATGTAAGCCAACCCAAAAGCTTGCGCCCCCAGCCTAAAGGAGCTTCGTGGCGGGCGGAAGGGTGATATACGCCCAGAATTCTTCCTAAAATAAAAGCAAAAGCCAACCAACCCGAATAGCCCTTGGCCTGAGGAAACAAAAATACTGTGGCCAGCTGCAAGGCAATCACCAACAAGCTGAGTAGCCAAGCACCATTTATGTTTCCGGCCACCTTTCGGAAAGTAAAGAACAAAAAGAAAGCATAGAAGGTGAGGCGAAGCAGCAAATCTGAAACTTCTTCTGTTTGGAGGGATATTAATCCCAAACCGGCATAAAACACAAAAATAATAAATAACAAAGGCGAGACAACATTAAAAAGCCGCCTCCCCAGCAAGCCGTATAAGATATGCCCCCCATCGAGCTGCCCAATAGGCATGAGATTCAGCACTGTAAAAAGCAAAACCAAATAGCCTGCAAACAAGAATGGATAGTGATGCACCTCTTTGGCCTCAGGAATCTTCCCTTTGTCGGCCTCAGGTACTACATATTGCTCAAAAGCCAAAATCAATAGGTTTTTTCCCACCACAAAATAAGTGCTCTTCCCCTCCTCAAAATTAGCACCTTGGCTTGCTTCAATGTGCATTTTTTGAGGATAATCTGCCTCCGGTAGGTGCGTATAAGCATACCACAGCACACCCAAGCCTACCAGCAAGCCTGCCAAAGGACCAGCAATGCCAATATCAAAAAACTGCTTGCGCGAAGCTAATGGACTTTTGATACGAATAAAAGCACCCATTGTACCAATGGAAAGCAAAAAACCAAAAAACCAAAAAGGAATATAATAGGGCAGTGTTACTTTGATGCGGTAGTATTGTGCTGCAAAGTAGTGCCCAAACTCATGTACCGTAAGCGCCCCCAACAAAGCAAAAGCATATTTGCTTCCTTCGAGCCAGTGCCTTTGCTCCAGCCAAGTGCCAAAGGTGAGCTGCTCCACATCAAAAATGGCTCTCCCGAAAATCCACTCTATACCTGCCAAAATACTTGTGAAGATGGCCAGCAAAAATAATATCAAATGCAGCAAATACCTGCGTGTAGAAGGAGAAAGCATCGTTGGTTTTCGGTAGGAGGTTTATACGACAGTAAAAAAGTCAAGAATACTGCTCTGAGCAGGATTAATGAGCAAGGTATGCAGCCCTAAGGAGGCAGCGGCGGCGATATTGGCGGGGCTATCGTCTATAAATAAGCTTTCTTCAGCCTTCAGCCCGTGGGTGTCCAATACTTTTTGATAAATTTCTTTTTCGGGTTTGGCCAAGCCCATTTCGTAGGAGAGATGCACGTATTCAAACAAATCGCTCAAATGCGCTACCCCTGTACTCGCCTCCAAAATATGTTCTACCTCTCTGAAATGCAGCGGATTGGTATTGCTCAATAAAAACAGCCGATGCGAAGCCCCTAAGTGGCGCAGCAGCTCGATACGCGCTGGCGGAATATCCAGCAAGAGTGCATTCCAAGCCTTGTGTAGCTCGGCTTTGCTGGCCTGCAAGCGATAAGTGGCGGCGAGCTCCTCCAAAAACGCATCGTCGCTCAGGCGGCCTGTTTCGTATTCATAAAAGCAGGGAGCCTTGCCCAAATAAGCCCCTTGCCCCAGCGAATGCTGCTCTGGTGCAAAAGCTTGGAGCGCTTGCATCGTCAAGTCGAAATCTATATTGATAATGACACCGCCTAAGTCAAATATCAAATTGGGAAGATTTTGAGGAGAGTTTCTCAATTTTTAAAAATTTATTTGTGAATTACAATGCAAATATGTAAAATTGCACTCCAATTGCAAAGCAAAAGCTGTAAAATCAGCATTTGTTCAGGACTCTTAGCTCAGACGGTTAGAGCACCTGACTCATAATCAGGTGGTCGCTGGTTCGATCCCAGCAGGGTCCACTCCCAAGCTGCTTCTCTCTGAAGCAGCTTTTTTTATGGCCTGTGTGCTCACAAAAAAGCCGCCCCTGAATGCTCAGGGGCGGCTTTTTATGTATCAGAATACCTGCTCTTAGCTTTTGGCCTCTTTCTTTTCTTTGGTAAGAAGTGCCTCTTGCTTCTCTTTTTCAAGTGCCTTGCTGGCAAAATCCAGTACAATAGGCGAAGCAATAAACAAAGAAGAGTAAGTTCCAAAAATCACCCCGATAAAGAGGGCGAAAGAGAAGCCTCTCAGTACCTCGCCTCCGAAGAAAAGCAAGATAATCACCACAAAGAAAGTAGTAACCGCTGTAATCACGGTACGGCTCAAGGTTTGATTGAGTGCCACATTGACCGTTTGCAGAAGGCTCGCTTTGGTATTGCGCTGCACATACTCACGGATACGGTCGAATACAATCACCGTATCGTTGATAGAGTAGCCGATAATGGTAAGCATCGCCGCAATAAATACCTGATCTACCTCTAAGCGCAAACCAAGAAGATTGGCAAAAGAATAGAAAGATACCACAATCAGCACATCGTGTGCAAGGGCTACAATCGCCCCCACGCTGTACTGCCATTTGCGGAAACGCGCCAAGATGTAGAGGAAAATCGCTATCAAAGAGATGATTACGGATACCTGTGAAGTCTGGCGAATGTCGTCGGCCACAGTAGCACCTACCTTGGTAGCACTCACAATCTGAGGGCTAAGGCTCTGGTATTGGTCTAAGCCTTTGAGCAAGGCTGCCTCTACTTTTTTATCGGCCTCTTCCGATGAGTCATCTATCAGGTAGCTGGTCGTTACCTTCACTTTGTTGCTGGCGCCAAAGGTTTTTACCTCTGTACCTTTGCCCTCAAAGTTGGGGGTTAGCTTGCCACGCAGTTCGTTTACAGGTATAGCACTGTTGAACTCCACCACGTAGGCGCGTCCACCGCTAAAATCCACCCCAAGGTTCATGCCTCCTTGTACTACGATGCTCACAATACCTGCTACAATAATGAGTGCAGAGAAAGTATATGCTTTTTTGCGCGCACCTACAAAGTCAAAGTCATTCTCTTCAAAGAAGCGTCTTACCTTTTTGGTAAGGAAAGATACAAACTGCACTCTGGGCTTGTTGAGGTCTTTGGCCAAGGCCTCGATGATTAAACGAGAAATCAACAGCGCAGAGAAAAGTGAACACACAATCCCTATCATCAACACAATGGCAAAGCCTTTCACACCACCTGTACCAAAAGTATAAAGGATAAAGCCTGTGAGGAAGGTCGTTACGTTGGCATCAATAATAGAACTGAGCGCTTTGTTGAAGCCCATATCTATGGCCTGCTTCAAGTTCAGACCATTGCGCAACTCTTCGCGGATACGCTCAAAGATAAGTACGTTGGCATCTACTGCCATCCCTATGGTAAGTACCAAACCTGCAATACCGGGCAGCGTAAGTACCGCTCCCAGAGGGGCTTGTACACCCAAGATAAAGAATACGTTGATGACCAAGGAGAGATTGGCTACCCAGCCGCCAGAGTTGTAGTAGAAACCCATAAAGAGAATTACCAAGCCCACACCCAATACCATAGACCACAAGCCTTGGCTGATGGCTTCTTTGCCGAGTGAAGGCCCTACAATGGCTTTTTCTACGATAATCATGGAGGCAGGCAGTTTTCCTGATTTCAGGATATTGGCCAAGTCCTTGGCATCGTCCACGCTGAAATTTCCGGTAATGATAGAGCTTCCTCCGGCAATCTCTTGGTTGATGCGGGGCGCTGAATACACCACGCCATCCATTACAATCGCCACATTTTTGCCTACATTATCACGGGTAATTTTCTGCCACTTGCGTGCGCCCTCATTGTTCATACGCATAGATACTGCTGCAAGACCGTTCTGGTCGTAATCTTGGAAAGCATCCGTTACTACTTCTCCCTCCAAGAGCGGGCGATTGTCTCTGCCGAAGCCACGCAAAATATGCAAAGCCACATTGCCAAAAGCAGGCGATTTTTCATCATTTTCCGCTTTTACCTCCCACATAAACACCGCATTCGAAGGGAAAAGGCTACGTACTTCTTCTTTGGCAAAGAGGCTGTTTACACGGGCAGTGTCTTTGATGCTTACATAGTAGCCGCCACCAAAATTCTTGAACAAAGTATTGAACACCGCACCTTGGCGTACTTGCTGGTTGAGAGAATCGAGCAGCGTTTTGGCAGAATCAGCTTTGGGGCTATCAGTTTTGGCAGAGTCTCCAACTACTTTAGCAGAATCTGTTTTCACCTGCAAGCTGTCGGTATTGCTCTTGGTACTGTCTGTATCTTGGCTTAAGAAAGGATTTTCGGCATTTTGAGTAGTCGCAGCCGTATCTTTTTTCAAGAAAGGATTTTCGGTCTTGTCGGTACTGGCGGCTTGGCCCTCGGTGCGGTCTAAGTATTGGCTGAGCTGCATCATAAAGCCAAAGGCCTCTTGCAGGTCGTATTCTTGCCAAAACTCTAACTTGGCGGCACTGGTCAGGATTTTCTCGGCACGCTCAGGGTTATCGGCTCCGGGCAATTCCACTTGGATACGCCCTGTGGTAGGCAACTTCTGGATGCTGGGGTTGGCCACACCGAATTTGTCAATACGGTTGCGCAAGCGCTGGTACGAAAGGTCGGTCGCATCTTCGATGTTGCGGTCTATCAGGCGAATCACCTCATCGTCAGAAGACTGCAAAGTGAGCGACTTGTTGGAGGTGTTGGCAAAATAAGCCACTGCTTTGGCCTCAGGCTTCAGTTCTTTCAAAGCCTCTACAAAAAGCTTTGAGAAATTGTCTTGGCTGCTGCGCTGCTTGATTTGCGCATTGGCCATGGCCTTCTGAAACTCCGGTGCTTTGGCCTTCGCTCCGGCCATGAGGCGGATAATCTCCACAGGCGATACTTCGAGTACCACGTGCATTCCGCCTTGCAGGTCTAAGCCTAAAGAGAGCTCATTTTGCTTTACTTCTTCGTAGGTATATTTGGCAAAGCCCAAGTTATAGACGGGCAGCGTCCATACAGAATCCAAGTAACGTTGTCTCTTCGAGAAGTTGATGTTACCGTTGGCTTCTGTGGCAAAGGCTTCGGCAT
>DAIQNQ010000059.1:1454-3276 GCA_036788275.1 Thermonemataceae bacterium | reverse complement strand
CCAAAAAGCAAGCTGCCAAAACTTGCAATTTCCGTATCTTGCCTCTAAATTTGGCATTCTTTTGCGGTAGCCCGCAGCAATACAAGATTCGTATCTTCTATCTCTCTCAAAATATGCTAAGAACGCACTCCTGCGGCGAATTGCGCCTGCAACACCTCCAACAAACGGTTCGCTTGGCCGGCTGGGTACAAACCATCAGAGACAAAGGGGGCATCGTTTGGATTGACCTGCGCGACCGTTATGGCATCACACAGCTCAAACTCGAAGAAGGCCAAAGCCCCGACGAAGCCCTCCAACTGGCCCGCAGCCTCGGCAGAGAGTTTGTAATTCAAGCCGAAGGACAAGTGATTGAGCGCAGCTCCAAAAACGACAAAATCGCTACTGGCGACATCGAAATCCTTGTGAGCAAAGTACAGCTCCACAATGCCTCCGAAGTGCCCCCCTTCAAAATAGAAGATGATACCGACGGCGGCGACGAGCTGCGCATGAAGTACCGCTACTTAGACCTTCGCCGCAATATCGTGCGCAACAATATGATTCTGCGCCACCGTATGGCACAAGCCACACGCCACTACCTCGATAGCCAGCTTTTTATTGAAGTAGAAACGCCCGTGCTCATCAAGTCCACACCCGAAGGTGCGCGCGACTTCGTAGTGCCTTCGCGTATGAATCCGGGGCAGTTTTATGCCCTGCCGCAGTCGCCCCAAACCTTCAAACAATTGCTCATGGTAGCAGGCTTCGACCGCTACTACCAAATTGTAAAATGCTTTCGCGACGAAGACCTCCGCGCCGACCGCCAGCCTGAGTTTACACAGATAGACTGCGAGATGGCCTTCGTGGAGCAAGAAGATATTCTCCAAACTTTTGAAGGCTTGGTAAGGCACCTCTTCAAAGAAGTAAAAGGAATTGACATTGCCGCCATGCCTCGTATGACCTACGCCGAAGCTATGCGCCTCTATGGCTCCGACAAACCTGATACGCGCTTCGATATGCCTTTCATAGAACTCAAAAACAGCCAGCAAGACCTCACCGCCGGGGTGGGCTTTCCGGTATTTGAGCAGGCCGAGGCCGTGATAGGTATTTGTGCCAAAGGGGCTGCCGAATACACACGGAAGCAATTGGACGAGCTGACCGACTTCGTAAAAAGACCGCAAATAGGTGCCAAAGGCCTCGTATATGTACAGTACAAAGCCGATGGTACACTAAAATCTTCGGTAGATAAATTTTATGATGCGGCCCGCCTCCAACAATGGGCCGAAGCGATGCAAGCCCAAGCGGGCGACTTGCTGCTCATCCTCTCCGGCGACCTCGCCAAGGTGCGCAAGCAGCTCTGCGAGCTACGCTTAGAAATGGGGCAGCGCCTCGGCTTGCGCCCCAAAGACCAATTTTCTTGCCTTTGGGTGGTGGATTTTCCTTTGTTGGAGTTCGACGAAGAGAGCCAGCGTTGGCATGCCATGCACCACCCCTTCACCTCGCCCAAGCCCGAAGACATCGCCCTGCTCGACAGCCAGCCCGGCCAAGTGCGAGCCAATGCCTACGATATGGTGATTAATGGTGTAGAAGTGGGCGGTGGTTCTATCCGTATTTTCGACAAGGGCTTACAAGCCAAAATGTTTGGCCTGCTGGGCTTTAGTCCTGAAGAGGCCGAGGCACAATTTGGCTTTTTGATGAATGCCTTCAAGTACGGTGCGCCTCCGCATGGCGGCATTGCTTTTGGTTTCGATAGACTCTGCTCACTCTTTGGTGGGGCAGATTCTATCCGCGATTTCATTGCCTTCCCCAAAAACAACAGCGGACGCGATGTGATGATAGATTCTCCTTC
>DAIQNQ010000059.1:0-1354 GCA_036788275.1 Thermonemataceae bacterium | reverse complement strand
GCCAAGGCAAAGCCCTTGCGCTCAAGCGCCTGCTGTGTCCAAAATAAGCCTACGGGCTCTTCTCCTGTCAGTTTGATGGCTTTGGCCGATTTTTGTGGCAGATAGAACTTGCCACGGAGGCGGTCGAATCGGAAATTTTCTTGGGCAAAGGTTGCTTCAAAACTTCCATTCAGTACCAAGTCTTCGGGGCTGCCCTCACGGCAGACTTCTCCGGCACGTAACAGCCATATCTTGTCGGCATTTTGCAGGGCTAAGTCCAGCTCGTGGGTAGAAAGAATTATTATCTTTTTGGTTTTTTGTACCAAATCACGCAGCAAATGCATCAATACGATGCGGTTGGGCAAGTCTAAATGCGCAGTAGGCTCATCAAGAATCATCAAAGGGCTGTCTTGCGCCAAAGCACGGGCAATCATCACTTTTTGTCTTTCGCCGTCGCTTAGCGTTTCCAAACTACGTGCAGCCAGATGCAGGGTATTGGTAAGCTGCATGGCTTTTTCAATCTGCACCTTGTCCTCTTCTTGCAATATACCGAGCCAATTGGTATGCGGATAGCGCCCAAGCGCCACCAAATCCCAGACTTTGAGATGTTTTACTTGTATCTTTTCGGTGAGCACGAGGCTTACATAATATACCAAAGAAGCGGCTTTCAGCTGATGGAGGTTTTGTGCACCTATCCACACTTCTCCCTGCAAAGGTGCTTGGAGTGCCGCCAAAGTACGTAATAATGAGGATTTGCCTGCTCCATTTGGCCCCAACACACAAACCAAAGTCCCAGCGGGCAGTGCCGTATGAAGCTGAGAGAGGAGAGTCGCTTTGCTATGCCCTTGAGCACGATAGCCTACCTGAAGGTGCTCGATGCGCAACATAAATTAAGATTTTACTTCACTATCAGCTGCATGCCCAAGCTCAACTTGTCGTCTTGAAGCTTGTTGAGCTGCTTGATGTTTTCTACAGTGGTGTTGTACTTGCGTGCCAACTGCCAGAGGGTATCGCCGCTGCTTACTTTATGATAAGTACGGCCATTTTTTACGATGGCATTGTTGGTGGCAGCTTTTTGCACTTGGGGCGGCTTTTTCTTAGAATATACGGTAAGCTTTTGACCGGGATAGATAAAATGATTTTTGAGCGCATTCCATTGCTTGAGCTGGGCAATATTGGTACCGTAGTACAGCGCCAAGTACCCAAGCGACTCGCCTCGCTTTACAGTATGTATCTGCTTAGGCAAGGAAGGAGTAGTCGGAGTTTGTTGGTAATTTACTTTTTGGAAGTATGACTTCTGCTCCTTCTCTTCGGGCAGGTTGTCGGGCATTACCAAGTTTGGTTTTTTATTTTGTACAATAAAATTGTCAAGAAC
>DAIQNQ010000058.1:6751-17045 GCA_036788275.1 Thermonemataceae bacterium | reverse complement strand
AGCCGGCACCTCCGGCAGACTACCTTGTCTGCGAAACCACCTACGGCAACCGCAAACACGTGGACACACAAGAAGCCGAACAAATCCTTTACGAGATTATCCAAGAGGCTTGTGTGCTTACCAATGGCAGGCTGATTATTCCGGCCTTCAGTGTGGGGCGCACCCAAGCGCTGCTATTTGTGCTGCACAAGCTCAGCCTCCAAGGCAAGCTGCCACCTATCAAAGTTTTTTCTGACAGCCCTCTGGCTTACAAAAGTACGCTGGCTTACAATAAATTTATTCACTTACTCGATGATGAAGCCCAAAGCTTCTACCAAGCGCATCAGAGCCTCTTCGATTTTGAGAACCTGATTTATGTAGAAGACCTCAAAACCAGCCGCCTCATCTCCAACTACAACGAACCCTGTATCATTATCTCTTCTTCAGGGATGATTCAGGGAGGCCGTATCGAAAGCCATATCAAAGCCAATATCCAAAATCCCTACGCCACCATTCTCATGATTGGCTATGCTGCTGAAGGGACTATCGGCCACGACCTCATTCACGGCAAAAAAGCCATTAATATCAAAGGCAAAGATATGCCACTGATGGCCAAAGTAAAAAGAACAGACATCTTTAGTGGCCACGGCGACCAAGACGACCTGCTCCGCTTTGTACGCTATCAGAACCCTGAGGCACTCAAAAAGATATTTTTGGTGCACGGAGAACTGAGTGCCATGCAGGATTTCAAAGGCTTGCTCGAAACGCAAGGCTACCAAGACAAGGTGGAAATTCCGAGCAAAGGGCAGTCTTTTGATTTGTAAAATGGGTTTAATCTTTAGCTTTTTGATGTTTTATGGGAAAGAAAAAAGAAAATCCTCGCGCTGTTGTATTGGCTTGTATAGGTAGCAAATGTAAAAATGATAACAAGAAGTTGATAGCTGCCCTCAAAGATGCTTGCAAAGCACAAGGCCTCAAAAATGAGGTAGAATGTATCAAGCACTACTGCACAGGCCGCTGCAAGCAAGCCCCCGTGCTGGCACTCCAGCCGCAGAATATCTGGTTTGAGGAAGCTGATGAAAAAGATGTTCGTCGTATCGTCAAGCTCATTAGCGAATAAAACCTGAGTACATTATTTTTTAACCTTTACCTTACCGACATGCCCACTTACGATTTGCTTATTTATGGTGCTTATGGCTATACCGGAGAATTGATTGCCCAAGAGGCACAAAAAAAAGGCCTTAGTATGCTTCTTGCCGGGCGCGATGCCGCCAAAACCCAAGCCATCGCCCAAAAAATGGACTGCGAATACCGAGCCTTTGCCCTCGACGACAAAGAGGCACTCCAAGAAGCCCTCGCACAAGTAAAAGTAGTACTCCACTGTGCCGGCCCTTTTGCCCTTACTGCCGCACCCATGATGGCTGCTTGCTTAGAAGCCAAAAAACACTATTTGGATATTACCGGAGAGATAGAAATATTTGAATATGCAGCCTCACTTCACCAAGCCGCCGAGGCGGCAGGTATCGCCCTGATGCCCGGTGTGGGCTTTGATGTGGTACCCTCCGACTGCTTGGCTGCCTTCCTCAAAAAGCAACTGCCCAATGCAACCCATCTGGAGCTCGCCTTTATGGGCTTAGGGGGTATCTCCAGAGGCACTGCCCTCACCATGGCACGTAGCGCGCACAAAGGAGGCGCTATCCGAAAAGAGGGACGTATCGTATCTGTAAGGGCGGCTTACGAAGTAAAGGAAATAGACTATGGCATGCAAAAAGCCCTCTCCGTAACGATTCCTTGGGGCGATGTTTCCACGGCTTATTACAGCACGGGCATTCCCAATATCAAAGTATTTACCGCACAAAGCCCTCAGAATATCCGCGCCATGAAATGGAGCAATTACTTGGGCTGGCTTTTGGGCAGCAGTTTTATGCAAAAAAGAATGCAAAAGCGGATTGCCGCTCGTGTAAAAGGCCCCAACGAGGAGAAAAGAGAGCGAAGCCGTAGCTTCTTATGGGGCGAGGTGCGAGAAGGCGACCACAAGGTAGCAGCTTGGCTCATTACGCCTGAAGGCTATAAACTAACAGCCATCACGGCTGTAATGGCTGCCCAAAAAGTACTTAAAGGCAAGTATAAGGATGGTTTTAGCACTCCTTCCATGGCCTTTGGAGCTGATTTTATCCTTGATGTACCCGGTACAGAGCGACATCTTTTTTAATACTTATAGTTCTTGCTTTTCTAATTTTTTGTGAGTAGATTGGGTTAGTTTTCATCTTTCAATTTTACTTACACTATGGCAATTTTAAAAGAGAATCAATTTATTTCAGTAACTTATATTGCTGAATCTCAACTGCTCTGGGCTACTTGGAAAGCCAAGAGCGAGCAAATGTCGGAAGAAGAGTTCAAGACTGTCAACCTCTTCTATGTAGAGTGCTTCGAGCAATCGCCCGTAAGCGCTTTCTTGATAGACTCACGCGAGTTTAGTTTTTCTATCAATCCTGAGCTGCAAGCTTGGGTAGCCACACATATCATCTCTCGTGCCATTGAGTTAGGCCTTAAAAAACTGGCTTTTATGGTAAGTAAAGAGTTTATTTCTCAGCTCTCTATCGAGCAAACTATCGAAGAAGGTGGAGATACCCCCTTCCAAACACAGTATTTTGATGAGTTGGAAAAAGCCAAAAATTGGTGTGAAGCGTAACTGCTATTCGATGGTACATCCCAAAAATAAAATCCCCCGTTTTCGGGGGATTTTTAATTTATGCATCCCGCTATGGGAACTTAGGGTATTTCTGAAAATCGGGGTCGCGTTTTTCCAAAAAGGCTTTTTTCCCTTCTTGGGCTTCCTCTGTAAGGTAATAAAGCAGCGTAGCATTTCC
The DNA here is from genome assembly GCA_036788275.1 of Thermonemataceae bacterium. Classification (GTDB taxonomy): domain Bacteria; phylum Bacteroidota; class Bacteroidia; order Cytophagales; family Thermonemataceae; genus DAIQNQ01. Next base: position 14,196 of record DAIQNQ010000058.1, on the reverse strand, counting down.
GGCCAACTCCTGAATACCTGCCTGCCCGTCCAGCTCGGCATTGAGGCTGGCTTTGAGCATGCGAATGGCCAAGGGGCTGCGTAACTGAATAGTGCGACACCAATCCACCACTTCGGCCTCCAATTGCTCCAAAGGCACCACTTTATTTACCAAGCCCATTTCATAAGCTTCTTGGGCAGAATATTGGCGGCACAAAAACCATATTTCGCGGGCTTTCTTTTGGCCTACGATGCGCGCCAGATACGAAGCCCCAAAGCCTCCGTCGAAGCTGCCTACTTTAGGGCCTGTTTGCCCGAAAATGGCATTTTCAGAAGCGATGCTCAAGTCGCATACCACGTGCAATACATGCCCGCCTCCAATGGCATAACCATTTACCATGGCAATGACGGGCTTGGGTAGAGAGCGAATCTTTTTTTGCAAATCCAATACATTTAGGCGTGGCACACCGTCTTCGCCTACATAGCCGCCTACGCCTTTGTAGTTTTGGTCGCCTCCACTGCAAAATGCTTTGTCGCCTTCTCCGGTGAGTACTACCACATTTACCTTGTCGTTGTAGCGACAATTTTCCATCGCTTCTATCATTTCCATCACCGTCTTTGGTGTGAAGGCATTGCGATAGCGAGGGCGGTTGATGGTGATTTTGGCGATGCCCTCAAAATATTCAAATTTAATCTCTTGAAACTCCTTGATAGTTTCCCAAGCGAATGTTTCTTGCATGACGATTGCGGATAAGGTTTAGATAAACTAATAGAAAAACAAGCCTTTGAAGTGATTGTTTGCTTGACAAGGCCGTAAAAATACAAAAAATAGCGAGGCCGCACACTCTTGCGCCGCTGATTCTTTTGGAAGCCTTTAAAGTCAAAATTTTTTATTTCGATTCAGAATGAAAACTTACCCTCAAAGCAGTAAAATTATTTGTAGCTTTCTAAAAAGTGAATAGTTTTTGATATGTGGAAAGAAGCACATTTGTTGGAATCCAAATTTTCTTCTGTGCTTGCGTCCAAAAATTTGAACATATTACTCACCTAAACCTCTCTCTACACATGAAACGTATTCTTCTCATCTTTTTTGTGGGGCTTCTCAGCAGCAACTTTCTATTGGCACAAGGCAGCGACGACGATATTCTCCGCCAAGGCAATGAAGAACTAAACCGAGGCAACTTTGAAGAAGCTCGTAAAATTTATGAATCTGTATTAAAAAGAAGTCCGAAAAATCACGTGGCTCTTAATAATGTAGGCATCAGTTATTATTACCAAGAAGAAAGCGCCAATGCAGAGCGCTTTTTCAAGCAAGCCCTTGCCATAGAGCCCAACTATATAAAAGCACTCGCCAATTTGGGCAAGTTGTATTATGAGTCGGAGCGCCAAGAAGAAAGCCTCACACTCATCAACAAAGCCCTCTCCTTAGAGAATGACTACGATTTGGCCTTGTATGTAAAAGGGCGTATTTTGGGTGAGCAGGGAGATGTTCAGAATGCACTGTCGCATTTCTCGCAGGCCATCAAATCTGACCCCGAATACAGCTCTGCCTATTATTGGAGAGGCTACTATTATACTATGTCCGAAAAATACCAGCTTGCGATATTAGATTATACCAAGGTAATGCAGCTTAGCCCTCAAGAAGATATGGCTTACAACAACCGAGGCTACTGCTATATGAATACCGAAGAGTCTGAAAAAGCCATCCAAGACTTCGAAAAGGCACTTTCCATCAATCCAAAAAATGCCGATGCCATCAACAACCGCGCTTTTATCTACCACACACAAGGCAAGTCTGATTTGGCTTGCTCTGAATGGCAAAAAGCTATTGAGCTGGGTAGTATCGGCGCGCGTAACCTCTACCAGAGGCATTGTATAAAATTAGTTATGACGCTCAATGGCAAGGTATTCGAGCACCAAGCAGAGCTAAGTGCCCAAAAGAAAGAAGTACTTACTATTACGGGGCTGAAGCCTATGTCGGAGGTAGAGATTGTTTATACAAAGTCGAAAGGAGCACGCTTGGGCGTAGTAAATTTCTCTACCACCACCAGCAATACTTATCAAAGCAATGCCAATAAAGAGGGAGTTTTTCAGATTCCTTTAGATAAAACAATTGAAATAGATGGCTCTGTGGATGTAAGAATACGCGTAACCAGAAGCAATGGTGAAGAAGCCATGCGTATGTTGCGTATCAAGCTGCGCTAAAATATTAGTCCCTCTGACATGCAAAAAGCCTGAGGCGCAAACCTCAGGCTTTTTATTGATTGTACGATAAGTACTCAGACTTTAATCTCTACATCTACACCGCTGGGAAGCTCTAATTTCATCAGGGCATCTACGGTTTTGGCGCTGGTAGAGTAAATGTCTATCAAACGCTTGTAGGTACAGAGTTGGAACTGCTCTCTCGACTTCTTGTTTACGTGTGGAGAACGCAATACCGTGAAGATTTCCTTCTTGGTAGGCAAAGGAATAGGGCCACTTACAATGGCACCTGTTGCGACTACGGCCTTCACGATTTTCTCCGAAGACTTGTCCACGAGATTATGGTCGTAGGACTTGAGCTTGATTCTGATTTTTTGGTTCATGAATTTGTTGATGTTTGTGTAACATCCGACTAATGTTACGGATAACGCACTGATATAAAACACACTCTCCTAAAGCGTCATTCATTCAGGAAAGCACAAAAATAAGCGCAATGCCGGAGGGCATTACGCTTATCAGTAATAAATATTAGACTTTAGCACCTTTCACTTGCTCCAATACTTTTTCGGCGATGTTTTGAGGCACGAAATCGTAGTGAGAGAAAGTAAGTGAGGCAGAAGCTCTACCAGAAGAGATCGTACGCAAAGTAGTAACATAGCCGAAAAGCTCAGACAAAGGTACGTCTGCTTTGATAAGCTGTGCTCCACCCTTGGTGTCCATTCCCTTCATCAAGCCGCGACGACGGTTCAAGTCGCCAGTGATAGGACCTGTAAATTCGTCAGGAGTTACCACTTCTACAGCCATAATAGGCTCCATCAATTTGGGAGCAGCTTTTCTTGCCGATTCTTTGAAACCGATAGAAGCCGCCATCTCAAAAGAGAAGGAATCGGAATCCACCGCGTGGAAAGAACCGTGGAACAAGCGCACTTTCATAGAGTCCACAGGGTATCCGGCAAGAGGGCCATTTTTCATAGAGCCTTCAAAACCTTTTTGGATAGAAGGAATAAATTCTCTTGGAATCACCCCACCTACGATACCGTTTACGAACTCAAGTCCGGGAAGTCCATCTTCACGTGGTCCGATTTCAAACACGATGTCCGCAAATTTACCACGTCCACCAGTTTGCTTTTTATATACCTCTTTGTGTTCTACGGTAGCAGTAAGCGCCTCTTTGTAGGCTACTTGTGGTGCACCTTGGTTTACTTCTACCTTGAATTCGCGTTTCATACGGTCAAGGATAATCTCCAAGTGCAACTCACCCATACCTCTGATGATGGTCTGTCCTGTTTCTTCGTCTGTTTGTACAGTGAGGGTAGGATCTTCTTCGAGGAGTTTGGCAATCGCCAAGCCCATCTTGTCCATATCAGCTTGTGTTTTAGGCTCAATGGCATATCCGATTACCGGCTCAGGGAAGCTCATTGCTTCCAAGATGATAGGGTTCTTCTCATCTACCAGTGTATCACCGGTTTTGATGTCTTTGAAACCTACACCGGCACAGATATCACCTGCTTCTACCTTTTCGATAGGGTTCTGCTTGTTAGAGTGCATCTGCATCAAGCGAGAGATACGCTCTTTCTTGCCTGTACGCATATTGAGTACATAAGAACCTGCGTCCAAAGTACCTGAATACACACGGAAGAAGCACAAACGGCCTACGAAGGGGTCTGTAGCAATTTTGAAGGCCAAAGCTGCGAAAGGTTCTTTTACATCAGGCTTACGGATGATTTTCTCGCCCGTATCAGGATGTGTACCTTCGGCAGGAGGCAAGTCTAAAGGAGAAGGCAAGAAGGCACATACTGCATCCAACAAAGCTTGTACTCCTTTGTTTTTGAAAGCAGAGCCACACATTACCGGCTGCATAGACATATCAATTACAGCTTTGCGAATTGCTGCACGCATTTCGTCAGCAGTAATGGAATTGGGGTCTTCGAAGAATTTTTCGAGGAGCGCATCATCGTAAGAAGCTACTGCTTCTACGAGATTCAAGCGCCACTTGTCCACATCTTCTTGGATATCTGCAGGGATAGGCACTACTTGGTAAGTTCTGCCCTCATCATGCTCATTCCAAATAATCGCTTCGTTGGTAATCAAGTCCACTACGCCTTTGAAAGTATCTTCAGCGCCGATAGGTATTTGGAGAGGTACAGGATTGCCCCCGAGTTTTTCTTTGATTTCGGCAACTGCCTTGAAGAAATCGGCACCCGCTCTGTCCATTTTGTTTACAAAACAGATACGCGGTACGTGGTACTTGTCCATTTGTCTCCACACCGTCTCAGACTGTGGTTCTACGCCTGATACAGAGCAAAACAAAGCAACAGCACCATCAAGTACACGCAACGAGCGCTCCACTTCCACTGTAAAATCTACGTGGCCGGGAGTATCAATAAGGTTGATCGCGTAGGTCATGGTATCGCTGCCGGTTTCCCCTTGTGTGGTAGGGTAATTCCAACGAGTAGAAGTAGCCGCAGAGGTAATAGTGATACCTCTCTCTTGCTCCTGCTCCATCCAGTCCATAGTGGCTGCTCCCTCGTGTACTTCCCCGATTTTGTGTGTTTTTCCGGTATAATAGAGGATACGCTCGGAGGTGGTAGTTTTACCTGCATCAATATGCGCCGAGATACCGATATTTCTAAGATACCTTAGGTCAGTTGCCATTGTAAATGAAAATTAGAATTTGAAATAATATTTTGAATATATACAGAATCATTAGAATCTGAAATGCGAGAAAGCCTTGTTGGCTTCAGCCATACGGTGTGTATCGTCTTTCTTCTTCACAGCAGCACCCTCTCCTTTGGCAGCGGCCACGATTTCTCCGGCCAGCTTGTCCACCATTGATTTCTCTCCTCTGAGGCGTGCATACTTAATCATCCACTTGATACCCAAAGACACTTTTCTGTCCGGACGTACCTCGGTAGGTACTTGGAAGGTGGCTCCTCCTACTCTTCTACTTCTCACTTCCACACCGGGCATTACGTTGTTGAGAGCGCGTTTCCACACTTCAAGGCCGTCTTCTTTGGTTTTTTCCGATACTATGTCAATGGCTTCATAAAAAATGCCGTAAGCGAGGCCTTTTTTACCATCATACATCAAATTGTTTACGAACTTTGTTACGAGTGTGTCCTTAAATTTAGGGTCAGGCAACACATATCTTTTTTTGGGTTTCGACTTTCTCATTGTTGGGGTTTAGTTACTCAATTATTGCTTACGTTGTATTTTGAAGCAAGAACTGACTGTCTTCACTGAATTATTAAAGTATTGGGGCAAGCCTATTTCTTACCACCTTTGCCTTTTACAGGGGCTGCTGCTTGACCGGGCTTAGGACGCTTCGCTCCATATTTAGAACGGCGTTGCTTTCTTCCGGCTACACCGGCAGTATCCAAAGCACCACGCACGATGTGGTAACGTACTCCGGGAAGATCCTTCACACGGCCTCCGCGTACCAACACGATAGAGTGCTCTTGCAGGTTGTGGCCTTCGCCGGGGATGTAGGCAATCACCTCAATCTGGTTAGAAAGGCGCACTTTGGCTACCTTGCGCATTGCAGAGTTAGGCTTTTTGGGGGTAGTCGTATATACTTTGGTACATACGCCACGTTTCTGAGGGCAAGAATCCAAAGCCGGAGATTTCGACTTATAGGCCTTGTCTTGTCTGCCCTTGCGTATTAGTTGCTGTATAGTAGGCATTTAGAATTTGTTTTGAAAAAAAGATTGTTCGTTTGATTTTTAGAACTGCAAAGATAGAAAAAGAGATTTGATTTACCAAAAGTCCAAAAAAAATATTTGAGCGTGAAGCAGATAGCTCCACAAGGCTGCTTCACGCCTTTTAATTTCTAATAAGCACGTGCAAGCGCTCTTTTCGGGATGGCCTTGTCAGAGTAGTTGGAGGCGGACAGCCTCTTGCGCCAGCACCTCCCTATCAATAGGCACTACGCCCAGGTGCTCACACACCAGCCCGCCCCCCAAATTGGCCAAGGCAGCTATCTGCTGTGGGGGCAAGCCCAGTGCCAAGCAAAGGGCAGCAATGCTTACCACCGTATCGCCCGCACCTGATACATCGGCGATTTCGCGCAGGTGTGCAGGCAGATGATAGGCTTCTTCGTGATGACTGATATACACGCCCCGCTCCGAGAGCGTGAGCAAGACTCCTTCCAAAGAGAGTTGTTGCTGAAGCTTTGCTACGGCAGCTACCAAGGCGGCTTGGTCGTCGGCTTCAAAATCGAGTTTCAGGCCTTCTTTCAGCTCTTTAAGGTTGGGCTTGAAAAGGCTGGCATGGCGATAGGCCAAGAAGTTGCGCTTCTTGGGATCTACCACCGTAGGTATTTGGAGCGATTTGGCCAGTTGAATGGTTTTTTGGATAATGCTTTCGTTGAGTACGCCTTTATCGTAATCTTCAAAAATCACCACTTGGCATTCGGGCAGCATTTTCTGAATTTTTTGCCAAAGTAGTTGCTGCTCTTCTTCATTGATGGCCTTATCGGTCTCGGAGTCCACACGCAAAATATGTTGCGAACCTGCCAAAATACGGTGTTTGATAGTCGTAATACGCTGGGCACTTTGCACCAAGCCATCGAAGCGGAGTTCGTTTTTGGCAAAGAGTCGCATCAAGGTTTCGCCATCGGCATCGGCACCAATCACGGAGCAAAGCAGCGGCGTAGCACCCAAGCTTTGTACATTGAGGGCTACATTGCCTGCGCCGCCCAAGCGCTGCTCCCGCTGCTGTACATTTACAATAGGTACGGGGGCTTCGGGCGAGATGCGATGCACATTGCCCCAGATGTAGGAATCTATCATTACATCACCGATAATCAATACTTTGAGCTGAGAAAAGCGCTGAAAAATGTCTTGTTGTGTCATGAGCCAAAAGCAAGGACAGCACCAAGGCTGTCCTGTTTTAATCTTTATGTTTATACTAAAAATTATTTAGTTTTATTTCCCCTCCTTCTAAAGGAGGGGTTAGGGGTGGTTTTATAAGCTTTTCTCTACAAAACCACTTTGTTTTGGATATAATTAGCAATCTACTAAAATCAAATTACTGAAGCCTTGCTAAGGTATTTTTGATACGGCGCATGGCCTCGCGCAGCTGCTCGTCGGAGGCCGCAAAAGAGATACGGATACACTCCGGCGCGCCAAAACCCTCGCCATCCACCAGAGCTACATGCGCCTCGCGGAGCAAGTACATACAGAGGTCATTGGCATTGTGGATAGTAGTAGTACCGTCAGATTTGCCAAAAAAGGCACTTACATCAGGGAAAATATAAAAAGCGCC
>DAIQNQ010000058.1:0-6651 GCA_036788275.1 Thermonemataceae bacterium | reverse complement strand
TACCGTCAGATTTGCCAAAAAAGGCACTTACATCAGGGAAAATATAAAAAGCGCCCTGCGGTACATAGGTTTTGATACCGGGAATTTCGTTGAGCAAGCCCAGCACAATATCTCTGCGGCGCTGATAGGCTTCTTTCATCTTGGCGATGTCCTCGCGCCCTCCGGTAATGGCCGCATAGGCCGCTTTTTGGGCGATAGAGCAAGTAGCCGAGGTAAACTGACCCTGTATTTTGGTGCAAGCATCGGCCAACCATTTGGGCGCGGCGATATAGCCCACACGCCAGCCCGTCATGGCGAAGCCCTTCGAGAAGCCATTGACGGTAACGGTTCTGTTTTTCATGCTTTCAAAAGCACCAATGCTGGCATAAGCTCCTTCAAAAGTAATATATTCGTAGATTTCGTCGGCTATTACAAATACCTGTGGATGTGCTTCCAGCACTTCGGCAAAGCCTTGCAGTTCCTCGCGGGTGTAAACCGTGCCCGTGGGATTGCTCGGCGAAGAGTACAACACCGCTTTGGTTTTGGGCGTAATTGCCGCTTTGAGCTGCTCAGGATTTACCTTGAAGCCCTCAGCAATATCGCCATGCACGATGACCGCCTTGCCTTCGGCGAGCTGAATCATCGGAATATAACTTACCCAATAAGGTGCAAATACCACCACCTCGTCGCCCGGCTCTATAAGGCAGAGCAGTACATTGATGAGCGACTGCTTGGCTCCGGTAGAAACCACAATATTTTCGGCACTTACTTCCAGTGCATTTTCGCGCTTTAGCTTCTCGGCAATGGCTTTGCGAAGGTCTAAATAAGCGGGTACGGGCGTATAAAAGCTAAAATTATCGTCTATGGCCTTCTTGGCGGCTTCTTTGATGTGCTCAGGTGTGGTAAAATCAGGTTCTCCAAGACTCAATTTAATTACATCAAAGCCTTCGGCCTCTAATTGGCGCGCTTTGGCCGCCATTTCGAGTGTTTGCGATTCGCTCAGCGATACAATACGGGTCGCGAGTACAGGGTTTATTTGCGTTGCATTCATGGCAGTACAAGGGGGTGGAAAATTCGGCTCTAAGTTACGAAGATTCTTGGAAGTGGCAAGCCTGCCGACAGGCGCAAAAACAGAAGAGAGCACTTCGCCCGAAGCGAAGTACTCTCTCTTTTTTTCTTTTTGGAACAATGCTATACCGCGAAGCTCTCGCCGCAGCCGCAGGTACGCGAAGCATTGGGATTGACAAACTGAAAGCCTTTGCCATTGAGTCCGTCGGAGAAGTCGAGTACCGTACCCAAAAGGTAGAGTAGGCTTTTCTTGTCCACCAAAATTTTGATGCCTTTGTCTTCAAAAACCTCATCGGCAGGCTCAATAGCCGCATCGAAAAGCAGGTCGTACATCAGGCCGGAGCAGCCGCCGCCTTTTACGGCCACACGTATATTATGATTTTCGCTGAGTTGGTCTTGTTGGCGCAACTCCACGATTTTCTCTTTGGCTTTATCGGTAATTTGAATCATGACGAGTCTGTATTAAATAAGTGCTATGTCTGAAAACGGATTTCAAAAAAAATTAGTTTCTGTGCACAGGCAAGTTTTGGGTAAGATATACAATTTCTTTGGCCAAAGCAGCAATATCCGCTTCGCTATTGAAGCTATGCAGGCAAATACGCAAAATCTCCTCTCCGGCCTTGACGGTAGGTGCCAGAATCGCCCGCACATCGAAGCCCGCCTGCTGTAAGCCCTGCGCCACGGCTTTGGTGGCCTCATTGCCCCCGATGCGTATTATCTGAATCGGGGCATCGCCTTCTTTTAGGAAGCAACCCGATGGAAGCGCTTGCAGAGAGGCTTTGAAATAACGAATTTTTTCTTGGAGCATCTCGGCCAATTCGGGGTGTTCGGCTATCCAAGCGAAGCCCTCACGAATGCTCACCAAGCTGTGCATAGGCAACGCAGTCGTATAAATAAACGCTCTTGCAAAATTGATGAGGTAGTCTATCAGCAGGCGACTGCCCACGATGCAAGCGCCGTGTCCGCCCAAGGCCTTGCCAAAAGTATAAACCCTTGCAAAACAGTGTTGTTGCAGGGCTTGGGCAAGGCCTACGCCTTTTTCTCCGAAAATACCCGTGCTATGGGCTTCGTCTATTATCAGATGCGCGCCCTGCGCTTGGCACAAAGCCTGTATTTCGGCGAGTAAGCCAAAGTCGCCATCCATCGAATACACACTTTCTATCACCACAAAGACCTCGCCTTCGGCTTGTTGTATTTTGCGCGCCAAATCTTCGACATCATTGTGTTTGAAATAATATTTTTGGGCAAAAGAGAGCCTTGCCCCCTCGCGGAGGCTGGCGTGAATCAGCTCATCGCACAAAATGGTATCGCCCTTTTGGGGCACGGTGGCCAGTAGCGCAGAGTTGGCCTGATAGCCGGAGTTGAAAATCAGGCAAGCTTCTGCTTCGAAGAGTGCTGCCAAATCATTTTCTAAGCTTTCTACATAAGCATGATGCCCCGATACCAAGCGCGAGCCCGTAGCACCGAGCAAGGGCTGGGCTTGGTGGGCAAGCTGCTCGTGGATGCGTGCTTGCAAGGCATTATCGCGCGCCAAGCCCAAATAATCGTTGGAGCAGAAGTCCTGAAGGCCTTGGGTATAGCGCAAGCTGCGCAGATTTCCTTGGGTTTTTCTTTCGTGGAGCTTTTGGTAGAAGCGCTCTGTGAGTGCAGACATAGGGCAGAGATTTGTAGAATAGTATGGTGGGATATATGCCTTTATTTTGTAATTTGGCACATTAAAATTAATAAGTTTTTTTGTAAGACATCAAATTTTGACACACTCTTATGCCTCATCATATACGCTTGTCCTTTGTATGCAGCTTTTGGTTATTGTGTTGCCATCCTTTGTTTGCCCAAAAAAACCAAGCCGACAGCCTCCAGCAAGTATTGCGCAAGGCTACTTTTGATGAACAACTGCAAATTTACAAACAACTCATAGAACAACATCTAGAAAGTGATCCTGCCGCTGCACTTTCTTACGCACAGACTTACCTCAAATTGGCCAAAACCCAACCCAGTGCCGATTTGCTCTCCAATGCCCATACCCTCTTTGCGCTTTGCTACGAAGCCGAGGGCAAAACAGACCAAGCTTTGCAAGAGTACCAAGAGGCTTTGTTGCACAGCGAATCTATGAACGACCGCACCCGCAAAGCAGGTATTTTGTACAATATTGGGCGCATTTATGCTGATAAAAGTATTTATGACAAAGCGCTGGCTTCTTATTTTGATGCACTGCGCATTTATGAAAGAAGCGAAGTAGCGCCCCTCATCAAAGCAGATGTAATGCACGAAATAGGCGAAGTGTATAATACGCTTCAAAAACCCAAAGAAGGGATAGATTTTCTCTCCAAAGCCCTGCTCGTTCGAGAAGAACAAAAAGACAGTGTGGCCATTGCGGCTACTTGCAACAGCTTGGCCATTTCGCACTCCGATATGGGCAATCACCAAGAAGCCGTAAAGTATTACTCGCGCTCTCACGAGCTGTGCAAAGCTTTGGGCTATCCACGAGGCATTTACACCACCGCCAGCAATATTGGCTACGAATATTATACCCTTAAAGACAACCTCAAGGCTTTGGAATACTACAATATCGCTTTGGAAACCCTCCAAGAATATGAGGAGCTGAAAGGACGCGAGGCGGCTTTGTTTGTAAATATGAGCTATATTTTCTTCGACGAAGGCGACTATACCCAAGCCATCGAGTACCAGCTCAAAAGCATTGCGGCGGCAGAGCAAATGAAAAATTACAATATCCTCCAAGAGGCTTTTCAGGCCATTGCGCGCTCTTATGCCAGCACGGGGGCTTTCGAGAAGGCCTACCAATACCATATCTCTTATATGCAGATGCGCGATACGATTTTTAAGCAAGAAAATATCCGCCAAATAGAGGAAATGCAGGCGAAATATAATTTTGAAAAAAAGGAAATAGAAATACAAAATGCCCGCCAAGAGCAGGAAATTGCTACTTTGCGCAGCCGACAAATCCTTGTCGGTACGGTGGCCGGAGGCTTGGTGGCGCTGGCTTTTATTGTGATGCTGATGCGCCAAAATCGTATCAAACAACGCAACAATGAGCAACTCCTGCGCAGCAACCAGCTTCTGGCTGAAAAGAACGAGGAAATTCAGCGCCAAAGCGAGGTGATTCAGGAAACCAACCTCAAAATCACCGATAGCATCCAATACGCAAGCCGCATCCAAAATGCCATTATGTCCGAAAGCCACGCCTTGCAGGTGCTCTTCCCTGAGTCTTTTCTGCTGCTCAAGCCTCGCGACATCGTGAGTGGCGACTTCTACTGGTGTGGCGAAATAGCGCAGCAGCTCGTTGTGGCTGTGGCCGATTGTACCGGGCATGGCGTACCCGGCGCTTTTATGACGATTATGGGGGCTTCTTTCCTCAATCAGATTGTATTTGAAGATGGGGTCAGCTCGCCTGCCGAAATTCTCAGCCGCCTCGACCAGAAAATTTTGGCCACTATCCAAAAGCAAGAGGCTACCCACAAAATAGATGATGGCATGGACATTGCCATTTGCACCGTCAATTTCCAAAGCCAAGAGCTGGCTTTTGCCGGTGCCAGAAGGCCGCTCTATCTCTTCCGCCAGCAGGAGCTGCGCGAAATCAAAGGCAATAAGTTTCCCATTGGCGGCAATCCGAAGTTTTACAACAAGCACTTCAGCAACCACGTGATACGCTTCCAAAAAGGCGATATGCTCTACCTCTTTTCCGATGGCTATGCCGACCAATTTGGTGGCCAAGATGGCGCACGGAAGTTGATGATTCGTAATTTCAAAAGGCTGCTTGCGCAGGTACATGCGGAGCCTATTCCACATCAACAACGTGTATTGGAGGAGGCTTTTAGAGATTGGCAAGGCAAACAAAAACAAACCGACGATGTGGTAGTCGTGGGCATTCGTCTTTAAAAGCGCTCAACACTTTATTATGTATTATACCCAAAACAAGGTAATTTTATACAAAAAATATTTTCAAACCACCCCTAACCCCTCCTTAAAAAGGAGGGGGACTTAAAACTGGTTTTCAGTATAGCTCCTTAAAACTTATGAATCTGACCACAGAAAACATCTTACTCATTGGCTCTATACTGCTTTTTATCAGTATTTTGGCCGGAAAAACCTCTTACCGCTTTGGCGTGCCTACATTGCTCTTCTTCTTGGCGATTGGCATGCTGGCAGGCTCCGATGGCATTGGCAAAATTCAATTCGACGACCCTAAGCTGGCGCAGTTTATTGGCATTGTGGCGCTCAACTTCATCTTGTTTTCGGGAGGCTTGGATACCAACTGGGAGTCGGTAAAGCCCGTACTTTGGAAAGGGCTGAGCCTCTCTACTTTGGGTGTATTGATTACGGCGCTTTCAGTAGGGCTGTTTGTATGGCAAATCCTCGATTTTACACTTTTAGAAGGTATCTTGCTGGGGGCGATTGTGTCTTCTACCGATGCAGCGGCGGTATTTTCTATCTTGCGCTCCAAAAATTTAGCCCTCAAATACCATATCAGGCCTATCTTGGAGCTCGAAAGTGGCAGCAACGACCCGATGGCCTACTTCCTTACCATCGCCTTTACGAGCTTGGTGAGTAGCCCCGAGAGCCATTGGTGGGAGATTATTCCTTTCTTCTTTCAGCAGATTATTCTTGGAGGAGCTTTGGGCATTGGCTTTGGCAAACTCAGCAAGTGGGTCATCAACTCCATCAAGTTAGACTTCGACGGCCTCTATCCTGTATTGATGATTACCATCATGTTTTTTACTTTTTCGGCCACCGACTTCGTAGGTGGCAATGGCTTTTTGGCGGTGTATCTGGCGGCAGTGTATATGGGCAATCATGAGTTTGTACACAAAAAAACCATTTTGAAATTCTTCGATGGGCTGGCTTGGCTCATGCAGATTGTGCTCTTCCTTACGCTGGGCTTGCTGGTGTATCCGAGCCACGTAGTACCTGTAATAGGCGTAAGTCTTTTGGTATCGGCATTTATGATTTTGGTGGCGCGCCCGCTCAGCGTATTTATCAGTCTTGCTTTCTTCAAGATGAAAGCCCGCAGCCGTTGGTTTATCTCTTGGGTGGGCTTGCGTGGGGCGGTACCGATTGTGTTTGCCACTTATCCGCTGCTGGCGGGCATCGAAAAGGCCGAAATGATTTTCAATCTCGTATTTTTCATCTCCGTAACCTCCGTACTGCTGCAAGGCACTACCCTCTCTGTAATGTCGAAATGGCTGCGCGTGATGATGCCCGGCAAAGCCAAACGCAAAACCTCGCTGGACATTGCCCTTTCTGACAATATCAAATCCGAACTGATAGAAATTGCCCTACCCGAACACAGCCCGGCCATTGGGCAGAAGATTTTGGAGGTGGGCTTCCCTCCTACTACCTTGATAGTGATGATTCAGCGCGAAGGCAAGTACCTTACGCCCAATGGCTCTACGGTATTGCAACGCCAAGACAAGCTGCTGACTATCTCCGACAGCGCCGAAGGCCTGAACCAAGTGCACCGCTTGCTGGGTATTGCCTAAAAAAATAAAAGCCCTTGCCGAAAAGCAGGGGCTTAAAAATGTGGAGCATAACGGAGTCGAACCGATGACCTCTACAATGCCATTGTAGCGCTCTAGCCAGCTGAGC
>DAIQNQ010000057.1:0-17674 GCA_036788275.1 Thermonemataceae bacterium | reverse complement strand
GATTTGGCCTTGGCCTTTGTGGACAGGGTGCTGGCCTTCCGCTTGGATTGGTTTTGAAAGGGAGAGAGTTAAAAAAGTGTCATTTGGCTTCCTTCTTTGCTTTTAGGTTGGAGCATTTGCAAGAAATCCTCCCAATGATTGAGTGATGCTTGCAGTTGGAACTTCTCGCAAAGCCTTTTTACTTCTGATTGCAAAGTATTCAAAGGAAATTGACAAGCCAACTTGTGCAAGTCTATACGCATCAGTATCTCTTTGGTAAAAGTTCTTTTGGCATCTGCAAAAGCAATGGCTTGTAGCAGTTTTTTTGCTTTTTCTGAGTTGAGAAGTATGCTTGTATAGAGGGCATATTCAAGCTTCTGAAAGCCTAACAAATAGCAAGTATCATCAAGCATCAAAGCTTTATTTTCTAAAGGCAGTACAAGGCTGAATGTAAATGTTTTGTACAAACCGGATATGACCACTTTGTAAGGTGCAAAAGAGTAGTCACCAATCCCAAAAATTGAAAAATCAGGCTTGTCGTTGTAAATACTTGATTTTCTTTGGTCGAAAGAAGCTTTGTGGGCAAATAAGTATTGAAAAGTTTGAGGGTATTGCTCTTGAATATACGCTGTATCCTGTCCCACTTTTTTTTGTGTAACGATGGTAAATTTTCTTGCTTGTCGAATAACAGGCTGCTTCAAATCAGAGCTTTTTAGGAAGCCAAACACCAAGTCCTCTTCCAGTAGCACTTCTTCCTGTTTCCCATTGACAAAATGTCCATTGATACGCTCCAACTCCATGACAGCGGCCAAGTCATGTTTGATACCCTGCCGCCATTCAAAAGGGGAAAGCCCATCAATATCACGACTCTCCTGATACAAAGTAATATCCGAAACGAACTTATCGGCTACCCAGCCAAAGGCTTTCTGTGGTGTATTGGGTCGGTAAAAATCAAATGCTTGGCAGGTGTATGTAGGTGGACTGTTGAGCTTACAAAATAGCAAAGCGGCTTCCACCGAAACCTCAAATTCTTTTTTACTATCAATCGTAAGCTTTTCAATTTCTGCAATATTGTATTTCCTTTTGTACTGATCAAATACTATATTTTTAATCACCGTATTTTTCACCAAAAACGCTACATGGCCGGGTGTATTTTGAAAAGCATCAAATAGCATCAGCGTAATATATTCGCCGATATCAAAGTTTCCTTTACCTGTGATAGCATCTAAGCCTTTGTACTTTTTAAAGTTTGATTTTTCAGGCAAGTTGCTCGAATCTAAACTACTCAGCTGGGCACTTGTAACCCAAGGCGGATTGCCCAAAACCAAAATTTCATCTTCTGCCTCCCCTGCAAGTGTCTGAAAATCGAACTCAAATACATTAAAATGTAATATTTCAATATTTGGTCTCTTCTCAGATGGATGTGCTACACAAAAATCAATGATGTTAAATTTTGCTTCCCAAGTATAGGGTTTGTAAATCTCCAAGCCAATAATTGTTTCTATTTGTTTGAACGTAGCAAGCGCAGCTACTATAAAGTGGCCTTTGCCGCAGGTGGGCTCTATGATTCGTTTAGGATTTATTTTTTTTTTGATTTTAAGAAACTGTGTAACCGATTCTGCCAAACTCCTATTGGTCTGAAAGTCGCCATATTCAGTTCTGTCAGGCTCAGACAGTGTATTGGAGGCATTGGTAAGTGCCTCTTTAAAAGATGTGTATTCTTCCTGACTCACAAAAAAGTCTTTGATCCCAAAGGCTTCTATCAAGAGCATATTGGCAGTTTCAAACAAGGCTATTGCACTGAGCTTTTGACTAAGCCATTCGGCTGTTTGATGAGAAATATTTGCTCCCAATACTTTCATAATGGCTTTTTATAAGAAACAATCTGCTCAATTCCAGCAATTTCTTCGTCCAAATCTCTCACTCTTGCATATTGTAATCGCCATTGGAGAGCATTAGAAATGGTCAGATATCCAACCAGCACCTCTGTACTAAGGATAAGTTTGGCGACTTGTTGAAGACTTATGTCATCAGCAGGTAGCTTAATCCCCTCCAAAAAAGCA
Organism: Thermonemataceae bacterium; assembly: GCA_036788275.1. Classification (GTDB taxonomy): domain Bacteria; phylum Bacteroidota; class Bacteroidia; order Cytophagales; family Thermonemataceae; genus DAIQNQ01. Next base: position 15,632 of record DAIQNQ010000057.1, on the reverse strand, counting down.
ATAATATCCTCCTCATTCGCACCTATCTTCTTCATCTCATTCAAAATACTGGTTGTCGTAAAGTCCGCCGTTCTTTCTTTAGAGATAAAAGCACAACTAACAAAATGCAGCCTTGCTGTTTTTGTTTTAGCATTGTCTGTCTTTTCATAAACGAAAACCAAAAGGTTATACCCAAGCCCAAAAATTTTCTGCTTTGCGTCCTTAAAAGGGCAAGAAGACTGAGGCTGTTTATTGGAGGTAACTTTAATGTCGGTAAGAATCTCTTCATCGGGCAAGTCTATCCCTTTGGCTGTATTCCCTACTTCAAGGAGATATTTTCTCTTTAACTGATTTTTAAACTTTTGTTCGATAAATGTTCCAACTGCCTTTCCATCTGTGATGCCAAACAATTCTTTATTTTCGTAAAGTGATTCAGCTTCACAAAAATCATGAGCTTCTTCTATAAGTTTCTCTATGCTTAGTTTTTCTTTCATGTACTATTGGCAACTTTTTCCAAATTTACTCATCTTTTCCCAAAAGTCCATTTTTCCTTCACAGAAAGCAAAGAATCCCCTGTAACAAGATACGTACAGGGGATTTTTTTGAGACAACACAGCAGCAATTAATCCTTATAACGCTTCTCAAACCTTTCGTAGAGGCGCTTTTGGCGGTTGTCTAAGTCAATTTTCTTGCCTTCCAGATAAGCCTGCTCTACTTGGTTGGTGCGCATGTCCAGAATGTCGCCCTTAGAAATCAGCAAGGTGGCATCTTTGCCCACTTCCAAAGTGCCTACGCGCTGGTCTATACCCAATATTTTGGCTGCATTAGCACTTACCAACTGTAAGGCTTCCTCTTTGCTCAAGCCGTGTGCCGCTGCTGTACCCGCCGTAAAAGGCAAGTTGCGTGAACCCATCGCCTCTAAGTCACCTTCGTAGTTGATGGCCACCAGTACACCCGCCTTGTGCAATATCGCAGGCAGCTTGTAGGGCAGGTCGGTATCATCGTCGGCACGACCGGGCAGCTCGTGTACACGATTCAAGATAACAGGAATTTTATTATCCTTCAGGAAGTCCACCAGCATCCAAGCATCTGTACCGCCAATAATCACAATGTTTTTTACCTGATGGCGCTGTGCAAACTGCACCGCTTCTACTATCTCACGGCCATAATCGGCATGGATATACAGGCGCTTAGAACCCTCAAAAAGTCCTTTCATCGCTTCAAACTTCAAGTTTCTGGGATTGGGCGCAGGAATTTGGCTGTAGGCATAGGCGCTTGTGAAAAAGTCGGAAAGCTCGGCCAACTCCTTGTCTTTGTCTTTATTTTTGACACGCTGCACCGTAAAAGACTCCGCATCAAACTCTCTCTTGAAAAAGCCCACCCAGTTGAGGTGGATGCCGTCGTCGGCTTTGTGTACGGCATCTTCCCAGTTCCAGCCGTCCATGCCCATTACCGAGGAAGAGCCCGAAATAATGCCTCCACGCGGGGTGGACTGTACCAATAAAATGCCATTGGCACGCACCGTGGGAATCATCTCTGCATCGGTATTGAAGGCAATCAAGCTGCGGATATGCGGATTATAAGCGCCCACCTCAGCAAAATCGCGGGTGGCACGCACGGCATCTATCTCGGTAAGGCCTACGATAGAAGACGGTAAAATCAGCCCCGGATACAAGTGTTTTCCGGCGGCATCAATGCGCTCTGCATCGGGCAATGAGGGAGCGGTAGCACCCACATACGATATTTTGCCCCCGGCAAAAGCCAAATAGCCTTTGTCTATCACTTGGCCATTGCCTATGTGAATGGTGGCATTTTCGATGAGTATCGGGCGACTCTGTTTTTTGCCCGGTACAGGGTTTTGTGCCGAGAGCAATGCACTTTGGAGCAATGCCCAGCAGGTGAATATATATAGCAATGATTTCATATCTGAATAAAATTTACACCAAGATTAAATTGATTTTCAGGATTTCCTTGATTGATTATCCTGAATTAAATGATTCAATTACTTTTGCTCCTCAATGTATTTAAACAGCAAAAGTTGGTCAGAGCGAAGCGGATTTACTCCTCCTCGTGCAGGTGGTCTATGTGGTCTATATCCTCACAGTGATTGATTTTCTGCTTTTTGGGCTGAGGCTTCTGCGTACCGGCTCCTCCAGACTTGGCAGCAAGCATCTTTTGTAAAAGACGTGCTCTTTCGGCTTCGATGGCCTTGCGCTGCTGTGCATCACGCTCCAAATCGAAATAGACTGTACCTTCAATGATGGTTTTGTCGGGCTTGGCATAGATAGAGAGTGGGTTGTCTGTCCAAAGTACCAAATCAGCATCTTTGCCTGTCTTGATACTGCCCATGCGCTTGTCTAAATGTAGAAGTTTGGCAGGATTAAGTGTTACCATTTTCCAAGCTTCTTCTTCCGATACCCCACCGTATTTGATGGCCTTGGCAGCCTCTTGGTTCAGGCGGCGTGCCATTTCGGCATCATCAGAATTGATGGCCACGGTTACGCCCTGGCGGCTCATCATAGCGGCATTGTAAGGAATGGCATCTTTTACTTCGTACTTATAAGCCCACCAATCGGCAAAAGTAGAGCCACCGGAGCCGTGTTTGGCCATCAGGTCGGCCAGCTTGTAGCCTTCCAAAATATGGGTAAAGGTATTTACCTTAAAACCAAAGCGCTCGGCTACTTTGATAAGCATGTTGATTTCGGATTGTACATAAGAGTGACAGGTGATAAAACGCTTGGCATTGAGGATTTCTACGAGTGCTTCCAATTCCAAATCGCGTCTTACGATACGGCCTTTCTCTTTGAGTGCCTTTTCGTACTCTTGAGCACGGGTAAAGGCATCTACCATCACCTGCTCCACGCCCATACGGGTTTGCGGAAAGCGCGAGGTATAGGCATCGCCCCAGTTGCTTTGCTTTACATTTTCGCCCAAGGCAAATTTGATGTAGCCGTCTGCCCCTTGGATACGCATGGCATCGGGATTTTCGCCCCATTTAAACTTCACCAAAGCCGACTGCCCACCGATGGGGTTGGCCGAGCCATGGAGCAGCTGCGCCGCCGTAACGCCCCCAGCAAGCTGACGGTAGATATTGATATCGTCTGAATCAATTGCATCATACATACGTACTTCGGCGGTTACAGCTTGTGAGCCTTCGTTTACGCCGGAGAGCGCCACGTGCGAGTGTTCATCTATAATCCCCGTAGTGAGGTGCTTGCCTGTGCCGTCTATCACTCTGGCATTGCCTGCGGGCAGGTTTTTGCCTACTTGCACAATCTTACCGTTTTGCACGAGTACGTCGGTATTTTGTAAAATTCCCTCGGCCTCATTGGTCCATACAGTTGCATTTCTGATGAGCAAGTTTTCGGCTTTGGGTTTTTCTTCATTGCCAAAAGCTACAAAAGGATAAATCACCTTGCCGATGCTTTCGATGGTTTCTTCTTTCTTTTCAGGGCTTTTTTCTTCAAAGGCCTTCTCGAAAGTAGCCGTCCATTTCAGCCAAGAGCCATCTATATTTTGGCCATCGCCCTTGAAGTTTTTGCCATCAATCCAGCCCGAAAGGCGTACTTGCTGTCCGTCTTTTTTGGGGCTGAAGCTCAGGGTCAGGAGCTGGTTGTCGCGGCTCAATTTCAAATCGCTACGAGTCGTATCGCCTGCAAACTGAATTTTGTAGCTGGGCTTGTCGGCACTGCCCTCTATAAAGAGCTGGTGGCTTTGCCCATCAAAAGCCAAGCGGTAAGTACCACGAATATCGCTGAGGCTGAAATCGCTCAAGATATAGCGATTGCCCTGCACCCAGTTTTCATGTAGGATGTGGTCTGCTTCAAATATATCTTTGGAGGTAACGATAAAATTGGCAATCATTCCTTTTTTGAGGCTTCCGATACGATTTTCTTGGCCAAGGAGCTGTGCCGGCGTAAAGGTTACCGCTTTCAGAGCAGTCTTTTTGTCTAAGCCTTGGGCTACGGCCTTCAATACATTCGGCCAGAAGCTCTTTTTGTCTTTGAGGCCTGCGCTGGTAAAAGCAAAATTGATATTGGCCTTGGCCAAGGCAGCGGCATTGGCAGGTGCCATTTCCCAGTGCTTTAGTTCGGACAAACTCACAATAAAAGCATCGTAGGGGTCTTCTACATCGTAGGCTTGGGGGTAGTTTACGGGAATCACGAGAGAAGCATTGCTGGCTTTTACCTCGGCGAGGCGCTGGTATTCGTCGCCACTGCCCATCAAGATAAACTGCTTGCCAAACTCATCGCCGACTTTGTCGGCCACCAAGGCATTTTGCCAGTTGCGTGTTTCAAAAAAGGTAGGGAGGTTTTGTTGTTGGATAAAAGCCTCCAAAGAGAGGTTGCTTTCTTTGTCTGTGCCTGAGTATTTCTTGTACCAATCAGCATCGAGATAGGTTTGGCGAATGAGCGCCACACGCCCCATTATCGAGTTGGGATAATACTGCGCCGAGCTGCCATTGTTGAAAGAAAGATGGCTGGAAGCCTTGTCTTTCAGAATCACCAAGTGCTCACGCGCATCGTGCAGGCTAAGCAATGCGCCTGTGCCACGTATCAGGCCGTCGTGGGAGTGGCTGAGTACCGCTCCAAAGCCCAGCTTGCGCAGTTCTTCTGCTTTTTTGGCATTGGTATTAAACAGTTCGGCGGCGTTGTTTTCGGGCTGCACGGCTTGGTTCCAGTTGTAAGGCCCTTTTTTGTTCGACTCGGTTTGGGGAGAGCGCCCTCCGCGCGAGGCTTTCACTTCGGGCATACCGTAGTCGGAATCGAGGTCAATAAAAGCCGGATAAATGTGTCTGCCTTGCAAGTCGAGTACTACGGCTTCTTTGGGAATGGCCACATTGCCCACACCTTCTACCACACCATTGCGCAGCAGCAGGGTGGCTTTGTCGAGGCGGGTCTGATAGTCTATCCAAATGGTGGCATTTTTGAGGGCATAGAGCGTTTTGCGTTCGTCTTGCACTTCGGTAAGGGGAAAGGTTTGCTGTGCGAAAAGCAGGCTTGTATAAAGCCAGAGGCACAGCCCAAGAAGTATTTTTCGGGGCATATCATCAAAATATTTAAAGATGTAAACTTTGTAATTGTTAAAAAAACGTAGTGAAGATAAGGATATTTCGCAGGAAAGAATATTTTTGTAAAGGCAATCTTTGTTGATTCAATATTTTCTAACTTTTCAAAAACCAATTATTTCTATGGCATTTCAAGGAGCGGGTGGTTCAAGCGGCGGTATTGGGCGCTTTTTTGTGGGTTTGTTTATGTTCATTGCAGGCATGTACATGCTGCTCAATTCCATTCATGTATATAGCTCTTTCGGCTTCGGCAATAGGCTTTATGGTGCGGGTGGCTTTGGTATCACTACGGGCACACTCATGATACCTTTTATTTTGGGCGTAGGAATGATTTTTTTCAATTCCAAAAACTACATCGGCTGGCTCTTGGCGGGTGGTTCTTTAGCATTATTGATTATTGGGGTCATTACCAGTATTCAGTTTTCTTTTCGCTCTATGAGCTCTTTCGACTTGATTCTGATTTTGGTATTGGTGGCCGGAGGCGCGGGTATTTTGCTCAGTTCTTTGAGGGCTTCCAATTGAATTAATATGATAGATACGGACTACAGTCCGTATCTACGTGCGTATCTACATCATCATCATCAAAATCATTTTTACAGCAGTGCTTTCAGGGCGCGTACAGTTTTGAGGGAAGCCTCATAAATCTGTGTAATATCATTCTCCATCATATAGCAGGGGCTTGTTACGACCTTGTGCGCTTTGTCCACAAACACCTCTTCTGCTCCTACCATCACGGCCAGATGCCCTGTTTGATTAATCCCGTTGCTGATGGCGGCAATGTCGTAAGGCGAAGCCCCCAAGGTATTGCCAATGGTGAGTTGTATGCTTTCATCGGCCTGCTCTAAGGCTTTGGCCAAGGTGGTAGGTGCCATACATACTGCGCCGATAGGTTTTTTGGCTTGGTAGAAAGCTTGTATCAGGGCTTTTACTTCGGGAACAATCGCTCCATCAGGCCCTTCAAAAGCCCACTTGGTAAAGTTTTTGGCTACACCAAAGCCTCCGGGCATCAGCAGGGCATCGAGTGTTTCTACATCTGCCTCGGCGATGTCTTGCACAGCCCCTCTTGCGATGCGGGCTGCTTCTATGAGCACATTTCTCTTTTCGGGCATTTCTTCGCCCGTAAGGTGATTTACTACGTGGTGCTGCCAGATATTGGGGGCAAAGCAGCGCACTTCGATGCCTTCTTGTGCCAAGGCCAGCAACAGACTTACCGATTCGTGAATTTCGGAGCCGTCATATACACCGCAGCCTGAGAGGAGCAAGCCGAATACAGGTTTTCTTTCCATACTTTCTATTGAAAAATGTAAAAAACAAAAACGAAGCTACAAAAAATCCCTGTATTTTCAATCAATACAGGGATTCGCAATGATAATTGTTATACGATTGCTTACAGTGAGAAGCCCATAAAGCTCAAAAAGCCCAATGACATCAAGCCTACCAAAATAAAGGTAATGCCTAAGCCTTTGAGAGGTTTGGGTACTTGCGAATAGTGGAGCTTTTCGCGGATAGCCGCCAGCGCAACTACGGCCAAAAGCCAGCCAAATCCCGAAGAAAGACCATATACTGCCGACTCGGCCAAACCAAAATCAGGCTTGGTAAGCATAAATAGCGCACCACCCAAAATAGCACAGTTTACAGCAATAAGAGGCAAGAAGATACCCAAAGCATTGTACAAAGAGGGAGAAATCTTCTCTACCACCATTTCGGTAAGCTGTACAAAAGCAGCGATTACGGCAATAAATACGATGAATGTAAGAAAGCTCAAATCTACCTGTGCGAAGTCTGCACCCGCCCAAGCCAGCGCTCCTTCTTTGAGAAGGTAAGTATAAATCAAGTAATTGAGCGGTGTGGTAAGTGCCAATACAAAAATTACGGCCATTCCCAAGCCTACGGCGGTTTTTACGTTTTTAGAAACAGCCAAGTAAGAACACATGCCTAAGAAATAGGCAAAAATCATGTTCTCTACAAAAATAGACTTGATTCCTAAGTTAAAAAGTGCGGTTGCGTCCATGTTGAATCTGTGTTGTTAGTAAAGATTAGTTTTCTTCAAAATACCCGTTTCTGGCGCGTTGTATCCAGATAATCACCCCTACTACTATACAAGCACCCGCAGGCAACATCATCAAGCCATTGCCTTGGTAGTTCAGGCCAATAGCCTCAAATACTTTGATACCAAACAAAGAACCTGAACCTAAAAGCTCGCGGAAGAAAGCCACAAGTACGAGAATCACGCCATAGCCTACGCCATTACCGATGCCATCAATCAATGAAGGCAAAGGTTTATTGGCCATCGCATAAGCCTCCAAGCGTCCCATTACGATACAGTTGGTGATAATCAGCCCCACAAATACCGAAAGTTGCTTAAATACATCATACGCATAAGCCTTCAGCACTTCGTTCACAAGCGTTACAGAGGTAGCTACTACTGCCAGCTGCACGATGATACGGATACGGGCGGGTACGGTATTGCGCAATACTGATATGAAGAAGCTGGAAAAAGCCATTACGGCAATTACCGACATCGCCATTACCAAGGCGGGTTTGAGTTGTACTGTTACGGCCAAGGCAGAACATATCCCTAGTACTTGTACCGTAATAGGGTTGTTTCCATCCAAGGGGTCTGTTAATAATTTTCTATTCTTTTTCGAGAAAAGCGGCTCGCTGGGAGCTTTTACTTTTTCTACTACTTGAGTTTCAGCCATGATAGCAAGATTTATCTGTAAAAATAATAGCGTTTAATTTAGCTCGTCTTCTTGCTGTCCAAGAAGGGCTTGTAATTGTTGAAGTACTCGATAAGCATTACAGAAAGTCCTTTGCCTGTAATGGTCGCACCCGACATCCCATCTACTTTATGTGGATCTTCTTTATAGAACTCAATGCTGCGCTCGCCGCCCCCTTGTTCTCCTTTTTGCATTTCTATACCCACTACTTCTGCACCACGGTAAATGCTTTTGCCTACAAATCGGCTTTGGATTTCTTCGGTAGCAATGCGCGAGCCCAGACCGGCGGTTTCGGACTTGTGGTCGAAGCTTACCCCATTGATGGTATTCGCATCATTTTTGATGGCCACATAACCCCAGATACTGTCCCAAAGGCCATTTCCATATACAGGCAACACATAACAGAGTACTCCTTTTTGGTCTTCGGTGTTAATCTCATACACAGGCAAAAGACGCTCTTCAGCTTTTTTCTTGTATTCTCTGGCTACCTCTACCTCTTCTACTTTCACATCGGCTACGATAGTACCTTGCGCATCTACCACATAAGATTTCACACGCTCTTCATACAGCTTTTCTATATTGGCATTTGCCTCCAAAGGCATGGCTGCTTCCAAAATAAGCTTTTTCTTTTCGAGTGCTACATTAAGGTTCTGACGAGGCTTGAGGCCTACCGAGGCAAGTGCCAGCAATGTACCACATACAATGGTAAGCAGCATTGCATAAAACACAACATATCCTTTCGATTGTTTCATAGCTATGAGTGCCTAATTAGGCGTTTACAGTTACTTGTTTCATTCTCTTGAGGCGGCGTTGCTTGTTGGCATCTACCACATAATAATCAATCAGAGGTGCTAACACATTCATCAGCAGTACAGCCAGCATAATTCCTTCGGGATAGGCCGGATTAAATACGCGAATCAGTACAGTAAGTGCACCAATCAAGAAGCCATATATCCATTTTCCGGTTTCGGTTTGTGCTGCCGATACAGGGTCGGTAGCCATAAATACAATTCCAAAAGCTACGCCACCCATCGCCAAATGGTAATGTGCCGGAATAGCCATGAAAGCATTTCCCGCTACCGCATTGAAAAACAACGCTGTGAGGTAAGTTCCTCCGAAAGCGCTTACGATAATTTTCCAGCTGGCTGCACCAGTAGCTATCAAAATGGCTGCACCAACCAAGCACATCAATGTGGAAGTCTCACCGATAGAACCGGGGATAGCTCCCAAAAACAGATTGGTAAAGGAGAACAAATCAGCTTGCCCTAAGGCTGCGCCCGACTTTTCCATCGCTTCTATCACCGACGTATTCGTAAAGGCAGCATTGCTTTCGCTCAGTGCGGTAGAGGTCTCAGAAGCTACGGCCAAGGCAGTAGCACCCGAAAAGCCATCTACGGCTTTGGCATCGCCCAGATAAGTCCATACTTTAGAGCCTGCAATATCAGAAGGATACGCAAAATACAAGAAGGCGCGGGCAGTCATCGCTACGTTCAAGATATTCATTCCTGTACCGCCAAATACTTCCTTGGCAATAACTACTGCAAAGGCAGAGGCCACAGCCACTTGCCAAAGTGGAATAGTAGGAGGCATAATCAGGGGAATCAAAATGCCCGATACCAGGTAGCCCTCATTGATGGCGTGGCCACGCTTGGTAGCAAAATAGAACTCAATACCCAAGCCTACCGCATACGATACGATTAGGATAGGTAATGTAACTTTCAAACCTATGATAAACTTCTCCAAAAAAGCCAACTCTTGGCCTGTGGCCAAAGCATGTTGATGGCCTACATTCCACATTCCCAAAAGCAAGCAGGGTACCATGGCCAATACCACAGTAAACATCAAACGCTTCAAGTCAATGGCATCACGTACATGCACGCCCCCTTTGGGCAAGGTAGTATGATTGGGTGTAAACAAAAACGTTTCAAAACCATCAAACACGGTGTGCAAACTCTCAAACTTTCCTCCTTTAACGAAGTGCGGCTTTTGTTTGTCGATGATATTTCTGAGAAACTGCATAATAGTTAGCTATTTAAAATTAAGTCTATTCCTTCACGTAGTATTTGTTGCATGTCTGTTTTAGAAACATCTATGAACTCGCAGAGCGCAATGTCCTCTTCCACTATTTCATAAATGCCTAACTGCTCCATGGCATCGAAGTCCTGTGCCATAATCGCCTTGAGCAAATATACCGGCAAAATATCCATCGGCAATACTTCCTCATACACCCCTGTTTGCACAAAAGCGCGTTCCTCGCCGTGAGTATTGGTGGTCAGGGCATATTCTTTTTGCGGCATCAAGAAAGAAAGCGTACCCAAGGCACGATGGAAGCTCAAAGAGCGTGATGTCTTGGAAGTCGGCAATATCCAACCCAAGAAATCATATTCTTTGCCTTCTTTAAGCACAGTAATCATTTGGTGATAGAAGCCCAAATAGCCATCGGCAGGGATGCGCTCGCCTGTAAGTACATTGCCCGATACAAAGCGCAGGTCTTTCTCGGCACTTTTCAAATTATTTTCAACGATTTTTTTGATATTGGCACCGCTGATAACTCTGTAATATTGAGGTTTGCTTACTTCCGGTCCTGCCAAGGCAATTACTTTAGAAGCATCGTACTTACCTTCCAAAAAGAGCTTTCCTATTTGCACCACGCCCACAGGGCTTACCGTCCACACCACGTCCCCTTTGTTGACAGGTGCGATATGGTGAATTTGCACGCCTACATTGCCTGCGGGGTGCTTTCCGGAGATTTTATTAATTTCAACACCTTGCGCATTATTGAAAATGGGTGCGGCTTCGGCTTGGCCGTTTAGGTTGAGGTGTACTTTGCCTTTGGTAAACTTTTGCAAAATTGTTAATCCTGCCTGAAAATACTGCTCTTCTCCTTTCAAGGCGAAGGCATAATCAGGTGCCAGAGGATGTGTGTCAAAAGTAGAAATAAAAATTGCTTTGGGGCTTTGGGTAGGATTGGCAATGATGCCAAAAGGCCGCTGGATAATCTGTGGCCACACCCCACTCCCAAGCATTTGTGTTTTGGCCTCTTCTGCCGAAAGATTGCTGAGTGCCGAAACCGTGTATTTATTGAAGGAAATATATTCTATTTCTTTATCGGCCAATATGATTACCTCAAGGGGCGCTCGTTTATCGCCTCGTTTTACCTCCACTACTTCACCACTCACGGGGGCTGTAAAAAGCACCTCAGGGTTCATTTTATCGAAGAAAATAGGCGTACCTGCCTTAACAGAGTCGCCGGGATTTACCATCACCTTAGGGCGAGCAATGCCTAAAAAATCTGTTGGCTTAAAGGCGTAAGTATCTGGGTGTATTCCCGTAACTACATTTTTTTCTGCCTTACCAAGCAATTTGATGTCGAAACCTTTTTTTAGCTTAATTTCCTTTGGCATAACGAGTTATAATTTTTTGATTGATGGAATCAACGCAAAATTATGATTTTTTTTTGTAAATAAAACCTTCCCTTCAATTAATTGTTTTTTCAAAACCTTTTGCTTCTGCTCTTTGTAGCATAAATTTGTTGTGAAAATAAATTGTTTATTGATGACCCCAAGATTTTACTTGCTGCTATTGTGTAGCGGCTTTCTGTGGAGCGCTTGCCAAGAGCGCTTGCCTACAATTTCGGATTTTGATAACAGCGCTTGGCAAAGCGACAAGATGGGTTGCCAAGGGCAAAGAGCAGCTTCTTTTGAGACTTTACTTGCCCAAAAGCAGATGCTGATGGGGCTTTCACAAAAAAACTTGGTGGCACTCTTGGGCAAGCCCGACGAGCAGCGCCTCCACAAGCGCAACCAAAAGTACTATGTGTATTATCTGGAAGGCAGCAGCCAGTGCAAAGCCGCCCAAACACGTTATTTGCTTTTTCGCTTCAGCGCCTTGGACAATATCACCGAAATTTTGCTGAAAGAGGAATAAAAAATCGGTCTTGCCTCTCTCAGAAGCAAGACCGACACCCTACAATCTTATTGTACTTAGGCCATCAGAGCCACCAGCTTTTGGTAGTCTTCGCTTTCCATTTTAAAGAAAGCACCTTTTACCTTATTCTGCTGGAGATAGTGTAAAATCTCCTCGTGCTTGTCTTGGGCAATGTGCCATTCGGCCAAGCGCACCGGCGTACCAATCTCTTGGTAGAAGGCCTCCAAAGCATTGATAAAATCTTCACCTTTTTTGCCTGCACCCAACACGCGCTCCGCCAGAAAATCTAACTTAGGTGCAATCTCAGGATAGAAATGACGCATCCAAGCCGGATAGATAATCGAAAGTCCTGCTCCGTGTGGAATGTCGTAGAGGGCACTCAGCGTATGTTCAAAAGCGTGTACGCCCCAATCGCCGCCTTTTTTACCTGCATTGAGCGAGCCATTGAGCGCCGTAGTAGCCAACCACATCACATTGGCGCGCGCCTCATAGTCTTGCGGGTTTTGGGCTACTTTGCGGCCATACTCCAAAGCCAACTTGATAATATCGCTGGCGATGTGGTGGCTCAAGGGCGACTCCGACTTGTCGAAATAAATTTCCAAAGTATGCGCTATCAGGTCGGCCACGCCAAAAGCGGTGTAGTCTTTGGCTACTGAATAGGTGTATTCGGGGTCTAAGAAAGAGGCCTTAGGATAAAGGCTGGGATGCCCAAAACCGTGTTTTTGCTTGGCCTCGTCGCTCTGGATTACGGTAAACATGTTCATCTCCGTACCCGTAGCCGCCAAAGTAAGCACTGCCAATACAGGCAGGGCTTTGGTAGGAGCAGGCGCTTGGCGGGTGTAGAAATCCCATATTGAGTGCTCCACATAATAGCCCATCGCCACGGCCTTGGCAGAATCCACCACAGAGCCACCACCTACGGCGATAATCATCTCGGCACCGAAGGCCTTGGCCTCTGCCACAGCGCGGTCGGCATCTTGATAGATGGGGTTCGACTTGATACCCTCAACCAAGATGTATTGGATACCCGCCTCGGCCAATTGCGCCTCTACGGCAGCCAAAATTCCGTTTTTCTTTACAGAGCCTTTTCCGATGAGTATCAAGGCTTTGCTTCCGTATTGGGCGGCTTCTTTGCCCAGCTGCGCTACACAACCCTTTCCAAATACCAATTTGGTGGGGTTATAGGCTGTAAAATTTTCCATAAAAAAATATAAAATGATAAATGAGATAATGGATTAAAAACTTAAAAGTACTGTCAAAGTTTTCAGGCTTTCACTTTCTTGGCTTGTGCCTGTTGGCGATAATGCTTGTAAAGCAGGTTGAGCAATACACCACCTATTACCAAGGCCATGCCCAAAATGCTTTGCAGGGTGAAACTTTCGTCAAAAAATACAAAGCCCATGCCCAAGGCATACACAATACCAAAGTAGCTCACGCTGGCCACAGTAGCCGCATTCTCGCGCTGATAAGCCCTTGTAAGCCACACTTGCGCTACTTGCGCCAGCAGCCCCACCATCAACAAGAAAAAGAAATCGCTGCCTTGCGGCCACACCCAGTCGGAGAGCATTAGCAAGGCGGCCACAGGCGTAGCCACCAGAGGAAAGTAAAAGACAATGACCAAGGAATGCTCCGTTTGGCTCATTTTACGAATGGTGTTGTAAGCCATACTGGCCGCAAAGGAGGCCGCTACGCCTAAGCCCACATAAAGCCAAGAGAGGCGCGCATCGAAGCTTTTGATGCAAAGAATGCCTGCAAAACTCATCAAAAAGAAAGCCCATTGCAGCGGATACACTTTTTCTTTAAGAAAAAAGGCCGCCAAAATGGCCGTAAAGATGGGAGCTACGTAGTGGATGACCGTGGCGCTGGCCAAGGGCATATTTTGTAAGGTGATAAAAAACAAGATGAGCGAGGTAGCTCCAAACATGCCGCGCCCCAAAAGCATTAGGCGATTGTTGCCCCACATATACACTCCTTGGCTACGCAAGGCGACAAAAGAAAGTACAAGGGCTATCAGACTTCTGAAAAATACTATCTCGATGGCTGGAATGTGGTTTACCCATTTTACGAAGACGTTCATCAAAGCAAATACAAAACTGGCCAAAAGCATGTAGTGTACTCCACTGAGGGGCAAATTACGCAAGGTGCTTGCCCCTCGAAAAGAAAAAAAAGACATATATTTGATTGAAAAGAAGCAGAATAAAGTAATTTTGATTGTCTGTTGGACTTGCAAGGAAAAGCCTTTCTATTACATTATTCAAAAATGTAAAACTATGAAGATACTTTCTCGTATCATTTTTGACAGAACACAGAATTCACCAAATTCATTACCTTTCCCATGAGAAAAGTTACCTTCCTTTGTATGGCTGCCATGTTTTGGCTGCTGGGTTGCCAAGTAGAAAACAACCCCAATCCTCAAACACCCGAAGACCGCCTTGCGGCAGTTACTTGGCAAGCCGACGGCTTCTATGCCAACAACCAAAAAGTGCCCGGAGTGGCTATCAATCTACAAGTACGCTTCAACAAAGCCATTCCCTTCAATACCCTCAATATCAATGGCAATACCACTGCTCCGGCTACTTGGACGCTCGACACGCCCGGCACACGCCTCACACTCACCTACCCCAGCGGCTTTGGCGGCGGCACGATTAGCGCAGGTACACAAAACCTGACCGTACGCATAGAAGGTACGGCCACTTTGGCTTTTGTGAACAACACCACGGAACCCATTACCATTTTTGGTGTCATCAGCATTCCAGCCAACAATGAACTGCGCTTCAATGCCTTGGGAACAGCGCCTACAGCCCCTGCACCCGTTACCGACAACAACCTCACCACGGGTACTTGGACAGGCACGGGCAGCACCGAACTTGATGAAAATGCAGGAATCTTCAATGCTACCACAGGCGACCGTATCGGCAACTTTGGCCTTACCTTCCGTTTCAGAACGGTTTTCGGTGTAAACACCCTTAATGTGAGTGGTATTCCTACGCCTACCACTTGGGAACTGAACGCCGAAAAAACCCAGCTCACGCTTTATGTACCCACAGGTACGGGTATTACGACAAGGGTGCTGAATTTGGATACTGTTTCGCCTACGGCACTGATTTTCAGCGTAAGCAACGATTTTGAGCTTTATGGTATCAGCTTGAGTGCCGACAATCAGATTCGTATGAAGCAGCAGTAAATATTTCATTGCCCACAAAAGAGCGCGCTTGTAGAAGTGCGCTCTTTTTTTTAGTTTTAAATCAAAATCAACCTTACACATCTATGAAGTTGCCTGTTCTTTATTTCTTTTGCTGCCTGCTTTTATGGACTTGTACGCCACAAGAAAATATTGCAGAAAAGCCTTTGAGCGCCCAAGAGCAGCGCCTTGTAGCAGTGGAGCAAGGCTGGCAACTCGACGGGCATTTTATCAATGGTTCTAAGCAGCCCAATCCCCCACCACTGCAATGGCAATTTGAAGCTGCCCCTTCTTTGGGTAGGCGCAGCTTGGTAGTAGATGGTAATGAACTTCAAAAAAGCACTTGGGAGCTGAAAGATGAAACTTTTGTACTTTACTACCCTGTCAATGTGAATTTTGGCGGCAAAAACAGCCTGCGCTTTGAAGTAGAACGTATCGAAAACCAAGATTTAATTTTGCGTGCATTAGAAAAAGGCTCTTTATACGGCAAGCTCGATTTGGAAGTGGGCGATTTGATACGCTGGCTGCCTGCGCCACAGCCTTGACAGGTATTTTTGTGTGTGCTTTTTATTACAATTTGGTATTTTTTTATTAATTTCGACCCGTATTCGATGAACCAATGCTCAAAAAGTTAATGGCTTTTGGGAGCTTCCACTCATCTGTGCACCTCTTATCGAACATTATATCCGCCAATCACAGCAACATGAAACTAACATTTTGGGGCGCGGCAAAGCAGGTTACAGGAAGTATGTATCTG
>DAIQNQ010000056.1:0-17707 GCA_036788275.1 Thermonemataceae bacterium | reverse complement strand
GCGCAAAAAAAGCGATGCTGTTACGCATCGCCTTTTTTGTTGAAAAGCAAGATAAATGCTTACTTCTTCTTTGCATCTTTGGCAGCTTCCACCATTTGGCTTTTGAGTGCTCTTGGAATCTCTACCGAAACGATAGGATTGCTCACGGCATTCAAAATGGTATATTTCTGCTCACCCAATTCCTTGATTTTGATAGATTTACCCAAATCCAAAGCAGTAATATCTACTTCGATGGCACTGGGCATTTCATTGGGAAGTGCTTTCACCTTCAAGGCACGCAAACGAGGCACAATTTTACCCCCTTTTTGAGCACCGATAGAATTACCGATAAACTTTACGGGAATGTTCATCGTGATAGAACGCTCATCGTTAAGTTCCAGAAAATCTACGTGGATAATCATTTCATTAACAGCGTGAAACTGTGCATCCTGCAGGATACAAGTATATTCATCACCTTCTATATTGAGTTTCACAAAAGCCGGCTCAGGCGTGTAAATCAAGTCTCTGAAAAGAATCATAGGCGAATAAAAAGCTACCTGCTCTTTTCCTCCATACAATACACAAGGGGCGTAACCTTGTTCTCTGAGCTTTTTTGACTCTGCTTTGCCGAGATTTGCTCTTTTATACCCTATAATCTCTACTGTTCTCATTGGATTTTGAATTGTTATATAATGAAAAATTAAACTGAATGCATTTTGATTAAGCCTTGATGAATAAAGAGCTGATAGACTCATACTCGTGTACTTTGCGGATAGCCGTGGCAAACAGATGAGCTACACTGAGTACTTTTACCTTCGAGGAGCTTTGGCGCAGCGGAATAGTATCCGATACGATGAGCTCTTCGAGTACCGAGCTTTCTATATTTTCGTAGGCCTTTCCTGAGAGTACCGGATGCGTACAAATTGCTCTTACACTCTTGGCACCTTTTTCTTTGATAATGGCTGCTGCTTTGGTGATGGTACCTGCTGTGTCCACCATATCATCTACCAACACCACGTGCGCACCTTCTACATCACCAATCACCTGCATCGAGGCAATTTCATTGGCACGCTTGCGATGTTTGTCGCATACCACCATATCTGCCTCAAAAAGCTTGGCAAAAGCTCTGGCACGTCCTACACCACCTACATCGGGGGCGGCGAAAACCAGATTATCCAACTTCAACTCTCGCAGATAGGGAGCAAAAAGCGCCGAACCGTCAAGATGGTCCACGGGTACATCGAAGAAGCCCTGTATCTGTCCGGCGTGCAAGTCGCAAGTCATGAGGCGGTCGGCGCCGGCAGCCGAAATCAGATTAGCTACTAATTTGGCGGCGATGGCCACACGGGGCTTGTCTTTGCGGTCTTGGCGTGCATAGCCGAAGTAAGGAATCACTACGGTTACGTACTTGGCTGAGGCGCGCCTTGCGGCATCTACCATCAGGAGTAGCTCCATCAGGTTGTCGGCGGGTGGAAAGGTGGATTGCACCAAAAACACATCGCATCCGCGGATAGACTCATTAAAGCTGGGCGACATTTCACCATCGCTGAACTTCTGAATCGTGGCCTGCCCCAAGGGCTTTCCATAAGCCAAGGCTATCTTTTCGGCTAAATATTGTGTAGCCGTACCTGAAAACAGTTTTACAAAGTTCGTATCTGCCATAACTAAAAAATGGTTGAATGATAGGCTTGTGGCACTATCTGCTACGAGTACCGCTTTCAGGGCTTGTGATGCCTCGAAAAATGGAGTCGCAAAGGTGATAAAATTTATTAATAAATCAAAGTTAATTTTTTGCAAAATAGCTTATACACTGACACTTTGCTGCTTGTGGGTGTATTCCAAGGCTGCTTTCACGAATTTCATAAAGAGCGGGTGCGGATTCATAACCGTGCTCTTCAGCTCCGGGTGAAACTGCACACCTACAAACCATGGATGGTCGAGGAGTTCTACCACCTCTACCAGCTGGGTTTCGGGGTTGATGCCCGTGGCTATCATGCCTTGTGCCTCAAAATCCTTGAGATACTTATTATTGAACTCGTAGCGGTGGCGGTGGCGCTCACTGATTTTTTGTTTGCCATAAGCCGCATGTACCTTAGAGCTTTTCTTGAGCTCGCAAGGGTAAGCGCCCAAGCGCATGGTGCCGCCCTTGTCGGTGATGCTTTTTTGCTCTTCCAAGAGGTCTATTACCGGATAAGGGGTATCGGGCAGCATCTCGCTGGAGTGTGCATTTTGCCAGCCCAATACATTGCGAGCAAACTCTACCACGGCACATTGCATGCCTAAGCAGATACCAAAGAAGGGTATTTTTTGCTCGCGTGCATAGCGTATGGCCAATATTTTGCCTTCGATGCCGCGCTCGCCAAAGCCGGGGGCTACCAAAATCCCGCTCAATTCTTTGAGCTGCTGATGCAGATTTTCTTCTTTGAGATGCTCCGACTGTATCCATCGGATGTTTACCTTGCACTCATTGTAAGCGCCTGCGTGGATGAAGGATTCCACAATAGATTTGTAGGCATCGTGTAGCTCCACATACTTGCCTACGAGGCCAATTTGCACCTGCTCGGTGGGGTTTTTGAGTTTTCCCAAAAATTCTTTCCAAGAATCAATGTCTGGCTCTTTTTTGTAAGGGTAGCGCAATTTGGCCAACACGCGCTCATCAAGTTTTTCTTTGCGCATTAAGATAGGTACATCATAGATGGTATCGGCATCCAAGGCTTCTATTACCGAATTGACGTGTACGTTGCAGAAGAGGGCGATTTTTTTTCGAATGTCATTATTGATGGGCAGTTCCGAGCGGCATACGATGATGTCTGGCTGCACGCCCGATTCCGACAAATAGCGCACCGAGTGTTGGGTGGGCTTTGTTTTAAGTTCTCCGGCAGATTTCAGATAGGGCAAAAGCGTAAGGTGAATCACCAGTACATCGTTGCTCCCCAGCTCCCATTTCAGCTGGCGCAGGGCTTCTATGAAAGGCAGCGACTCGATGTCGCCTACGCAGCCACCTATTTCGGTAATGACAATATCATATTGTCCGGTGCTGTCTAAAAGTAGAAAATGGCGCTTGATTTCATCGGTGATGTGCGGTACTACCTGCACCGTTTTGCCGAGGTATTCTCCTTTGCGCTCTTTGGTAATTACGCTGTAATAGATGCGACCCGTAGTAACATTGTTGGCTTGGGAGGTAGGTACGTTCAGGAAGCGCTCGTAGTGGCCTAAATCAAGGTCAGTTTCGGCACCATCGTCGGTTACATAGCATTCGCCGTGTTCGTAGGGATTGAGCGTGCCGGGGTCTATGTTGATATAAGGGTCAAATTTTTGGATAGCCACCGAAAAGCCGCGGGCTTGGAGCAATTTGGCCAGAGAGGAGGCAATGATGCCTTTGCCCAGAGAGGAAGTTACGCCTCCGGTAACAAATATATGTTTAGCTTGTGCCATAATGAAGGTTAGAAATATCGAATAGTCATTATGGGATTCAAAATTAGTAAAGAATCCTCAATTAGCAATGAAAAAAGCACGCTGAAAGCAGAACTTTTTATAGCACCTTGATTCTGAAAATTATAGCTTGCCCACTTGCCCGGCGCTCGGCTTGCGGTGGGCAGCGCTATTTTTGGTATTGGTTTTGTGCCCTTTGTTTGGTATTTTTGGAATCGGATAGTAAGCTGCCTTCACCAAACCTCCCCAAAATTTGTGTTAAGATACTTTTCTCTGCTGTTTTTGTGCCTGACGCTTTTCGATGCCTCTGCCCAAGACAAAAGCTTTCTCCAGTTTTTTTCTGCTCCGCTCACGCTCAATCCGGCTTTTACGGGTACGAGCCGCCAAGCCCGTGCGGCCTTGCTCCACAGGGTACAATACCCGCGCTTGGCAGGCGATTTTGTAACTACGGCTTTTTCTTACGACCAAGATTTTCAAGACATCAAAAGTAGCTTTGGCTTGCTGCTGCAAACTGACCGCGCCGGAGCAGCAGGCCTCAGAAGTACGGATATACAGCTGAGTTATGCCTATCTTGTGCCTCTCAATCAAGACTGGCGCTTGCGCTTGGGGCTTTCCTTGGGCTATGGCAATAAAAGCTTGAATTATCTGAACTTTGTGTTTGGCGACCAGCTCACGCCCACGGGTTTGAGCAATTTGGGTACACAAGAAACAGGCTTGGAAGGCCTCAGTCTCCAATATTGGGATGTCTCCTCGGGCTTTTTGCTTTACAATCAATATGCTTGGGTGGGCTTTTCGGCGGCGCACCTCAACCAGCCCGAACAAGCCTTCATAGACAATGCCTACCGCCTGCCCATACGCTACGCTGCCCACGGAGGCTTGCGTATTCCGATAGAAATGGGCATGCTGCGCGATGAGGAAGTAAGCCTGCAACCTTCTTTCTCCTATCGCATGCAAGGCGGCATACAGCAATTAGACTTAGGGGCGAATTTTCAATACCAATATATTACAGCAGGGCTTTGGTACAAAGATATTCCCATACAAGCTGGTACAGCCGGGGCTTTTGCTTTGGTGGCGGCCATGCAATACGAAGGTCTGCGCTTTTCTTACTCTTATGAATATGCGATGGGTGCGCTCAGTGGTTTGGGTGGCGCACACGAAATCGGGATTAGTTATATCTTAAGATTTGAGCAACTCCTGCCCTATCGCAATCGTAACAAATACGTGGCTTTCCCGCTTTTCTCAGAGTATGGAGACAATCGTTGGTAAGCTTGTATGAAAATTTACAAAATAAGCAGCTTTTGTATTGCTGATTTTCTTAGTTTTGCGCAAATTTCATCTTAAAACTATTCCTATTCTATGAAAAAGGTATTTTTAGCAGTAGCATTGGTGCTGAGCGCGTTGGCCGTGCAAGCACAAGTAGGCCAAGGCAAGTTTTTGGCAGGCGGTAGCTTCAGCCTCGATTTTGGTACTGAACGCAACACCTTCCAAAACAATAATACTACCGTTACTACGGAGCTTTCTTACCGCGAGATTATCTTCAATCCGCGTATCGGCTACTTTCTGACAGAGAACTTGGCACTGGGCTTGGGTTTCGACATCAGCAGCCGTGCCTCTGAGCGTGCCAACGGCAATGTAGAAAATGATTTCACCAGCACAGGGGAGGCGTATTTGCACGCTATTATTTCCCTATGAATCTCTTTGGTGAAGGCTACATCGGTTATTTGAGCCAACGTGCAGGAGCAGGCAATGGACAAGAAACGTTCACTGGCTTGGGCTACTCGGTAGGTATAGGCTATGCCTACTTCCTGAGCAACTCTGTGGCTTTGGAACCGATGGTGAAATTTGCAGGCTATTCTACCTCTTGGACTGAGGATGACCGCTTCAAGCGCTCTCGTGCAGGCCTAATTTTGGGAGTAGGATTGCAAGTATATCTTTAGTAAATAATGGCAGAGCCTCCCGCAAAAGGAGGCTTTTGCTTTTGTATGGATTGTTCAACAAAAACCAGTTTTGCGATGAAGAAGTATTCATTTCAGTTTCTGCTGAGCATCTTGGGAGGCCTCATCGGCGCTTTTTTCTTCCATCAAATACAAAAAAGCCGTCAGAGTACTGCCGACAATACCCAGCAAAAAAGCATAGAGGCGCGCTATACCTATCATCCTGAAGAAAAAGAAACGGCGCGCAACGTACTACTGGCCGGAAATGAAGATTTTGTACAAGCCTCGGCGCTCAGTACGCCCAGCGTGGTGTATATCAAAACCGTAGCACGTGCCCGTCAGTCGGTGGACTTGTTTGATTATTTTTTTGGTGGAGGTGGCGGTCGTGGAGGTGTACTTAGCTCAGGCTCTGGGGTGATTTTCAGCAGCGATGGCTACATCATTACCAATAATCACGTGATTGACGGGGCAGAAAAGATAGAGGTGATTCACCAAAAAAGTATTTATGAGGCCAAAGTAGTGGGCAAAGACCCTTCTACCGACTTGGCGGTGCTGAAAATAGAGGCCAAGAACCTGCCCAATATCAAAGTAGGCAGCTCTAAGGAGGTGCGCGTGGGCGATTGGGTGCTGGCCGTGGGCAATCCCTTCAATCTCACTTCTACCGTTACGGCGGGCATTGTGAGTGCCAAGGGGCGCAACATCCGCCTGCTCAACAGTCAGTTTCCGATAGAGTCTTTTATTCAGACCGATGCGGCCATCAATCCGGGCAACAGTGGGGGTGCTTTGGTGAACCTCAAAGGAGAGTTGGTAGGTGTCAATACAGCCATCCTCTCCCAAACAGGCTCTTATGCAGGCTATGGCTTTGCCGTACCGATGGATATTGTGAAAAAAGTAGTAAATGACCTGATTCGCTACAAAGAAGTACAAAAAGCCTTTATTGGCTTAGAGGTACAAGAACTCAACAGCAAAATTGCCCAAGAATACAAACTCAAAGACTTGGATGGGGTGATGGTAACGGGCATCATCAAAGGGGAGAGTGGCGAGAAGGCGGGCATCAAAGAAGGCGATGTGATTCTGAAAATCAATGAAGAGGCTATTGCGGGGCGTAGCGATTACGACGAGGTGCTGAGCTATTTCAGCCCGGGCGACAAAATCAGCATCACCATAAGTCGCAATGGCCGTATCGAAAAGAAAGAAGCTGTGCTTACCAACCGCGAGGGCACTACCGAGGTGCTCAAAAACCGAGTGGTAGAAACCGAGCTTTTGGGCGCAGCTTTGGAGAGCCTCTCCAAAGTAGAGCGCAACCGCCTCAATGTAGCAGGGGGCGTGCGTATTGTAAAGGTAAACCAAGGGCTTTTTGCACAGATGGGCTTGCAAGAGGGCTTTATCATTACCAAAATTAATAATGTAAGCGTAACAGAGCCTGCCGAGGTAGAAGGATTGTTGGAGCAGCTTGGCCAAAAAGGTGGCCGCGTGGTGATAGAAGGCATCTCGCGCAATGGTTCGCGTGGCTATTATTCTTTTATCTTTTAGAAAAATCCCGAATAAATCTGTATTTTTAGCTTTCGGCAATGCCTTGGCAGGATGGCCGAAAGCTAAATGTACCGAGAGCGCATGTCTTCCAAACAGCTGTTTTTTTACGTTAATATTTGCTTGTTTATCTCCTTGCTGATGGCGCTGGGGCTGCTCTTTTTTATCTTGCCCAAAAGTACTTATTCCGACTACGAAAAGCGCCCACTGGCTACTGTACCGCCTTTTTCTTGGCAAAAATTCTTTTTTGGAAAATATATTGACAGCCTCGACCTCTATGTGGCTGATAACTTCCCCTTTCGCGAAAAAGCCGTAGCGCTTAATTTCAACCTAAAGCAATACCGAGGCTTCCACACCGAAGAAGTGGGTTTTTATAATGCCTCAGTAGAGATGGGCGCTATTGTACGCGATAGCCTCGCCACTGAAGAGGCTGATGAAGAGGAGGAGGAAGAAATGGGCGAAGCCACCAAAAGTCATGGAGTGATGATTTACAAAGGCATGGCTATACAGCTCTTTAGTGGCAGCCCTGCCACCGCCAAAAGTATGGCACAAGTAGCCAATTATTATGCGGAGCGCCTAAAGGGTAAAGCCCGGGTCATTATGGCCATTGCCCCGACACATGGGGAGTTTTACTTGCCCCAGAAGTATAAAGTAGCCTCCGAAAAGGCCAATATTGATACCCTCTACTCTTACCTCTCGCCGGAGGTAGTATCGGTGGACATCTGCAAGGCGCTGCGAAAGCATAAGAAGGAGTACATCTATTTCAATACCGACCACCATTGGACAGGCCTTGGGGCTTATTATGCCTATCAAGCATTTTGCAAGGCAGCAGGTTGGGAGGCTGTGCCGCTGAGTAGTATGGAGCGGCGGGTGATTCCCGAATTCTTAGGCTCGCTCTATTGGCTCACCCGCGATGCCCGCCTCAAAGAAAATATGGACTCGGTGGTGTACCACAAGCCGCCCGTAAGCTACCAAGCCTACAATTGTGTAGGAGCGGGCTATAAGGGTATAACGCCGGCCTTTCTCTTTGCCGATTTTGCCAAGGGGCAGAATGCTTACAGTGTGTATTTGGGCTCCGACTTGCCCCTGATGCGCATAGATACCGATGTGAAAAACGGAAAGAAAATTGTAGCACTCAAAAACTCTTATGGTAATCCCTTTGTAACTTATCTCGTCGCCCATTATGAGCGGGTGTATATTATTGACTATCGGCAGTACCAAGGGCGCTTGCTCTCGCTGATAGAAAGTGAGGGCATCAATGACGTGCTGATTTTCCACAATTCCTTTTCGGCCAATACCTTGCCGCATATCAACCAAATCAGGCAAATGCTCGAAAGAGGCAATACGCCCATCAAACAAGAAAAAAAGCTTGAAAAAGCCCCGGAGGCTGCGGACAGCCTTGCGAGGCCTTCACTCTAAAGAAAAAAAACACAGAAGCCCATGACAACGAAGTTTCTTCTCACGATTGTATTTACCTGCTTTACCTTTTCCGGCTTGCGCGCCCAAGAGGCTTATCCTTCTTTGGCGGCTGATACACTGCGGCATCCTTGGCTCAATCCCTCGCTCAATATGCTGCAATTTTACAATCGAGAGGCAGTGGAATCTTTCTACAAAGCCTTAGCCAATGCGCCCGAAAAGCGCCTTTCTATCGTGCATTTGGGCGATTCGCACCTCCAAAACGACGTGCTGCCCGGGCAAATACGGCAGCGCTTTCAAGAAGATGAAGGCGATGGAGGCCGAGGGCTCATGTTTGCCTTCTCTACCGCCAAAACCTACTCCTCGGTGGACTACAACACCTATCATACAGGCCTTTGGCAGGCAGCGCGCAGCATTACCACAAAGCCGCAAGTGCCCTTGGGCGTGCGAGGTATGAGTTGCCGCACGAATCAGGCAGGCGCGAGCTTGCGCTTCGAAGTGAAAGTACCCGTGCCGGAATCGCATACTATTTTGAAGATTTTCTGTAAAAAAGCACCCACCTCCTTCGATATTGTTGTAGAAATAGACGGGCAAGCGCCCATTGTATTGAAGGCAGATTCGAGTAGTACCGAGTCGTCTTATGTGTGGACGATTATTCCACCGATACAAAAAAACATCGTATTGCGCACCGCCAAGCGTTATGCTACTCAGAATGAATTTGAGTTTTATGGGATGAGCCTCGAAAGCAGCCGTGGCGGTGGGGTGATTTTTCACAATGCGGGTGTGGGTGCGGCGCGTTCTCATTCGGTACTTTACCAACAGCACTTTGCCAAGCAGCTGCCCGCCTTAGAGCCTCATTTGGTGATTGTGGATTTCGGGACGAATGATTACCTCTATTACGACCGCCTTGAGCCGGAGCTGGAGGGGGAAATCCGGCAGGTAATCGCCACCATTCGCAAGGCCAGCCCCAAAGCGGCTATCTTGCTCACCACGGCACAAGACCTTTATTGGAAAGGGAAGAATGTGCTGTCGGGAGCGGCTTTTGCCGAGCTGATTCACAAAATTGCTGCCGATACAGACTGTGCTGTATATGATTGGCATTGGGTATCGGGTGGGCAAACAACCATGCAGCAGTGGGTGCAGGCCAAGCTGGCACAAAAAGATATGATTCACCTGCTCTACTCGGGCTCGCGCCTCAAGGGCGATTTGATGTACGAGGCCATACGCAATACAGGAAAGTGGTTGGCCGACTATCCCGATAGCACTCGTTTGCTGCTGCCGATGGAGCAAGCCAAGGCCAACCAAGCAAAGTTTCAGCAAAAAAATAATCCTTCGGCCAAAATAATGGCTCAAAAAAATAACTCTACGAAAGAAGAAAAACCTGCCAAGGAAGAAAAGGCCTCGTCTAAGCCCGAAGATAAAAAAGAAGAAAAAGCCCCTGCCGAAGCCGGAGCCGATGGCATCATCAGGCATCTCATAGAAGATGGAGATACGCTTTACAGCTTGGCGCGCCGCTATGGCGTAACGGTAGAGCAGCTGCGCAAATGGAACAAGCTGCGCGGCAACTTGATTGTGGCAGGCCAGACTTTGCTGATTTATCCGAAGAAGTAAGTATCTGACAATGAATGAATTTTTTAAATAAGTACAGAAAAATTTCTGTTTCTTAGTTTTTGCAAAATTATTATCGTAATATTGCAATATTATAATAAAAAATCCATGGGTATCAGCAAAACAGAATACTTTACCGAAAAGCAAAACGCTCTTGCGGCTTTGGCCAAGGCCTTGGGGCATCCTGCAAGGGTGGCCATTATCGAATACCTCCTTAGTGTAGAAACTTGCATTTGTGGCGATATTGTGAATGAACTTCCTCTGGCGCAGCCCACGGTATCGCAGCACCTCAAAGCACTCAAGGAAGCGGGACTTATTAAGGGAAATATTGAGGGCAATGCCATTTGCTATTGTATTGATGAAGAAGCTATTGAGAAGCTCCAAAGTTATTTTGCAGGTATAGCCGAGAGGCTTGCAGCCAAAAAGAAGGAATGTTGTTAAATCAAAAAAATTAATCAAAATGAAATTATCTCAAGTAAAAGCACTTTTGCCGACATTAGACAATGTGGCATTCCGATTAGAAAACGGCACTTATGTGCCCGAACATTTCCACGTTACGGAGGTAGGAATAGTACACAAGCACTTTATTGATTGTGGAGGGGTAATTCGCGAGGAAAAGAAAGTGAGTTTCCAGCTCTGGAGTGCCAACGACTACGAACACCGCCTTAAACCCACAAAACTGCTTAATATCATCGAGCTTTCTGAAAGAAAACTGGGTGTAGAAGATGTAGAAGTAGAGGTAGAGTACCAAGGCGATACCATTGGTAGATACACCTTGGCTTTTGATGGCACAAGCTTCATCTTGCAAAGTACCACAACGGCCTGTTTGGCAAGTGAGCAATGTGGTATCCCTGAGCAAAAGCAAAAACCCAAAATAAAACTCACAGACCTGACAGACACAAAAGCCAATACTTGTACACCTGGCGGAAACTGTTGTTAGAATTAGAAATAGATTGATGGGAAAGTTTGAAAAGTACCTGACTTTGTGGGTGCTGCTCTGCATTGTGGCCGGAGTAATGCTCGGGAATCTTGCGGGTGATAGCATACGTGTTATCAGTGAGTGGAAAATAGCCACCGTGAATATCCCTGTAGCCATATTGGTATGGCTGATGATTTATCCGATGATGGTGCAAATTGACTTTGCTTCTGTCAAAAATGTCTCGAAAAACTGGAAAGGTTTGGGACTAACAGTGTTCATCAACTGGCTCTTCAAGCCTTTTTCAATGGCTTTTTTTGCGTGGATATTTTTTGACAAGGTATTTGCAGCCTACCTTGAGCCCGAAATGGCCGCCGAATACATGGCCGGAGCTATTTTGCTGGGGGCTGCCCCTTGTACCGCGATGGTCTTTGTATGGTCTTATCTCACCAAAGGCGATGCCAACTACACGCTGGTGCAGGTATCGGTAAACGACCTCATTCTGCTGGTAGCCTTTATTCCGCTTGTGAGGTTTTTGCTGGGAGTAAGCAATATCAGCATCCCTTACGATGCGCTGATTGCCTCGGTGGTGATTTTTGTGGTCATTCCCTTGGCAGCAGGCTACCTGAGCCACAAGCTCTTGATACGCTATCGAGGCGAGGAGTGGTTTAAGCAACAATTTTTGCCAAGGCTCAAGCCTATTTCTATATTGGCGCTGCTTACTACGCTGGTACTATTGTTTGCCTTGCAAGGCGATAAAATCATCGAAAAACCTTTCGATATTTTGTTGATTGCCGTGCCTCTTACGGTGCAGACCTACTTTATATTTTTTGTGAGTTGGTTTATAGGCAAATATATAAAGCTGCCACATACTATTTGCGCACCTGCGGCGATGATTGGCGCAAGCAATTTCTTTGAGCTGGCCGTGGCCGTGGCGATTTCTCTCTTTGGAATGGAATCAGGCGCTTCTTTGGCCACGGTGGTAGGCGTACTGATAGAAGTGCCCGTGATGCTCTCTTTGGTGGCTTTGGCCAATAGGTGGAAATATTGATGGTGGTAAATTTATACCAAGATTAAAATGATTTTCTTGATTGATTGCCTTGATTTTTAATGATTTAACTTCTATATTTAAGTAAAGCCACTTTTGTTTGAGTATATATAAAATACTTTACAGATACCTTTCCTGCATGGCCTGTCTGGACATGCAGGAAAGCTTGCTTTGAAGGCAGTGCAGTAAAGTGAAAAAGCCTGTCAAAAAACAGCCTTAGCGGGGGTGTAATATTCCAAATGCAGGAGTAGGGGAGCGCGTTTCTATTCGGTACTCTGTCAGTAGCACTTTACCAACAAGGAAGAAACAACCTCATACAATTCTGAAGATAAAAAAGAAGAAAAAGCCCCTACCGACACCGATAGCATTATCAGACACCTTACAGAAGATGGGGACACGCTCTTTAGCCTCGCGCGTCGCTGCGGTGTAACGGTAGAGCAGCTGCGCCAGTGGAGCAAGTTGCGTAGCAAGCAATTATAGCAGGCTAAACTTTGCTGATTTATCTGAAGCCTCAGGCTATTCAAAGAATCCCTCAAAAACAGGAATATAGTTTTGGTGAAAAAAAGATAGCCTTTTGTGGAACAAGAAGCTATCTTTTTTTACAAAAGGCTTTATTGGCGATAATTTTCAGAAAAGGCAATGCCTTGTAGCTGAAAACTACTGGGACTATGCCGAAAAAACAGTATAAACAAAAGTAGGCGCTATTAAAATTCTAAATTAATGAGAAAATCCATCTTTTTGTTGCTTACCTGTTGGATGGTCAGCCTCGTGAGCTATGGACAATTTGGCAGCAAAGACGCTACCTTTAATTCTACTGATGTAGGCTTTGGGAGTGGTCTGGGGCCTAGTAATGATGTGGAAGTAGTAAAAATACAAAGTGATGGCAAAATATTGGTAGGAGGCAGCTTTATTCAATACAACGGCAGCGCTGCCAGTAGAATTGCTCGTTTACAAGCAGATGGACGCTTGGACACAGATTTCAACCTTGGGTCAGGTTTTAATGGTACTGTGCATGACATGGTTTTGCAAGGCGATGGTAAAATTATTGTAGTTGGCGATTTTACCTCTTTCAATGGCACAAGCCGCTCTCGTATCGCTCGTCTCAATGCCAATGGTACTTTAGACACGGGCTTTAGTCCAAGTATTAGTTTTAGCGATGTAATTCTAAGTGTAGCGCTTCAATCGGATGGCAAAATGGTTGTGGGAGGTTTTTTTTCGGATACAGGTATCAATCATATTGCCCGCCTCAATGCCGATGGTACTCTGGACACGGGCTTTACGATAGGTACGGGCTTTAATGATTTTGTATATTCGGTTGTAATACAAAATGATGATAAAATACTGGTAGGTGGCCTGTTTTCTTCCTTCAATGCAACCGTTTGCGGGGGAATAGCCCGCCTCAATGCCAATGGCACTTTGGATGCAGGCTTTAGTACTGGCTCTGGATTTAATGGAATACTGTACGATATTGTACTGCAAAGCAATGGACAGATAATCGCAGGAGGAGGTTTTTCTTCATTCAACGGAACACTTCGCAACTGTATCGCCCGTCTCAATGGAGATGGCTCCTTGGATACAGGATTCAATCCAGGAACTGGCTTTACGGGTTTGGCAGTATTCACTTTGGCTTTGCAAACAGACGGAAAAATCATTGCAGGAGGTAGTTTTTCGCAGTTTAATAGCGTTTTTAGCAATAATATCGTTCGTCTCAATACCAATGGTAGCCGAGATGCAGACTTTCAGTTGAGTGTTATTTCTAATGATATTAATGCAGGCTTTGATGACTGGGTAAGGGGAGTAATACTCAGGGCAGATGGCAAGGTATTGGTAGGCGGACGCTTTGAGGCTTATACCAATACAGGAGTTACGCGTATTGCGCTCCTTAATTCGGGCGGAAGCATTGATAATACGTTTAACCCTCGCACCGGCTTCAACTCGCAGCCTAATGCAATAGTAGTACAAGCTGATGGAAAATTTATTGTAGGAGGCACCTTCACTACCTATAATGGCATACCTTGCAACAGAATTGTGCGTATCAATGCAGATGGCTCTTTGGATGCGAGCTTCAACCCTTTCAACGGTTTTAATGGAGATGTCTTAGCTTTGGCACTGCAAAGTGATGGTAGGGTGGTCGTGGGAGGAAACTTTACAAGCTTCAATGGTACAACCCGCAACAATATTGCCCGCCTCAACGCCAATGGCAGTTTGGATACTGGCTTCAATCCTGGTACGGGTTTCGGCGGCCTTGTGTATGCGCTGGCCATTCAAAGTGATGGAAAAATTGTAGTGGGCGGGAGCTTTCCTAATTTCAATGGTATAACCCGCAACAATATTGCCCGCCTCAACGCCAATGGCAGTTTGGATGCCGATTTTAACCCTGGTACAGGTTTCGATAATGTGGTGCAGGCTTTGGCGCTGCAAGCCGACGGCAAGGTGATTGTGGGCGGAGGTTTTGGGAATTTTAATGCCAATAGCCGCAACCGCATCGCTCGCCTCAATGCCAATGGCAGTTTGGATACCGATTTCAACCCCGGTACGGGTTTCGGTAGCATTGTATATGCGCTGGCCATTCAAAGTGATGGCAAAGTAATCGTAGGAGGAAGCTTTGGAACCTTTAATGGAACAAGCGATGTCAATCGTATCGCTCGCCTCAACGCCAACGGCAGTTTAGATACAGATTTTACAAGCAATGCTGGCTTTGGTTTCAATCAGGCGGTATATGCCCTTAGCCTATATCCTGATGGAAAAATTATAGCAGGCGGAGAATTTACCGTATTTGGAGGTACAAATAGAGCCCGTATCGCTGTGCTCAATGCTGCTGGAAGCTTGGATATGAGCTTCAACCCGGGGGCAGGTTTTAATGAACTTGTAGGAGGACTTGTGCAACAAGCCGATGGTAAAATCGTGGTTGTTGGTGGCTTTACAGCTTTCAATAGCTTAGGTGCCAATTATATTACACGTCTCAATGGAGTAGTAAGAACTATTACCGCTACGGGTACACTTGCAGACCTCAATACCATATATGGTACAGCCTCGGTTGCAAGTAGCTTCAACCTCTCAGGAAGCAATATGAGTACAGGTATTACGGTGGCTCCTGCTGGTGCTACTGCTAACTTTTTTGAAGTTTCTCTGACAGAAAGCTCCGGCTATGCCAATAGCATTGTGGTAGGTGCAGCGGGTAACATTGCCGTTACCACAGTCTATGTACGTTTGAAAGCAAACGCTCCTATGGGCTCTTATGGCTTGGGAGTACAACTGTCAAGCTTAGGAGCCAACAATGTAGTGGTATCCGGTGCCAACAATAATGTAACTCGTAAAGCCTTGAGCCTATCGGGTATTACAGCCAACAATAAAATATATGATGGCGCTACAAGCACTACACTTTCAGGTACGCCCGTTTTGGCAGGCATCGTAGGAAGCGATCTCGTAAGTGTTTCCGGCACACCTTCTGCTAATTTTGACAATGCAAACGTGGGAAGCGGCAAGCCTGTTACTATTATAGGCTACACACTGGCAGGTATTGCAGCAGGAAACTATAGCCTTACACAACCCATAGGCTTGGCGGCCGATATTACAGAGAGAAGCTTGAGTATCGCAGGGCTAACAGCCAACAACAAAGCCTTTGATGGCTCAACAGCAGCAGTACTTTCGGGAATGGCCTCTTTGGTAGGTGTGGTAAGTGGCGACAATGTATTGCTTGCAGGTGCGCCCACAGCAGCTTTTGATACACCTGATATTGGCAATAATAAAACTGTAACCGTTACGGGCTTTAGCTTGGCAGGCAGCGCAGCAGGCAATTACGTGCTCACAATGCCCTTATTGCTTAGCGCAAATATCACTGAGTTTCCTACCAGTTTATCAGAATTGAGCGATTTGTCGGTCAGTATATATCCCAATCCAGCAAGTTTGAAGGTATTTATCAAGTTGCCCAGAGTAGCCGAGGAAATTAGTATCAGGGTCTTGAACAGCCAAGGGCAAGTAATAGAAACTTTACATTATGGCTCGCAAAACTTGGATATATTGGATGTCTCTTTAGAAAAAATGAATAAAGGCGTATTCTTCATAGAAATTACTCATCGTGGGGCAAGTATTATAAAGAGGGTAGTGAGAATCTGATAATCGCTCCATTCTTTAGCAAAGCTTCCCAACTTTCTTAAATGCGTAAAAACTTGTACAAGGAAGTAAGTTGAAAAAACAGAGGGTCTGAAAATATACTTTCAGACCCTCTGTTAGGATATACACACATATAGAAATAGCTTTGTAGAAAATTGTCATCATACTGCAGAATTTTTAAAAATCTCTTGCAAGACAACAACAAGTGTACATAACAGTCTAAAGTCTGTCAATTTGTCCGAAATTTTATTTGGCAAAATACTTGAAAACAAAGAGCTGTTGTATTCATTAACAAAACATTCAATCGTCCATGGAAGAGCAAAAAGATAAAGAAACTGTCAATCCTTCAGAAGAAAACCAAGAGCAGCCGGAAGTATCGCAGGAGCTGTCAGAAGAAAATCCTCAGACAACCCCTGCCACAGACACCTCGGCAGGAACTTCTCTGGAAGCAGCCTTGGCCGAGCAAAAAGACAAATATATTCGCCTTTATGCAGATTTTGAAAACTTCAGAAGACGCACTGCCAAAGAAAAAACAGACTTTCTGCTCACTGCCAATGCCGATTTGGTAAAAGCCCTGCTCCCCATTGTAGATGACTTTGAGCGTGCCCTGAAAGCACTCCAACAACAACAAAGCCCCGACGTAGAAGCCACCAAAGAGGGCATACAACTTATCGCCAGCAAGCTTACCAAAACCTTGGAGCAAAAAGGCCTACAAATAATGGAAGTAAAAGTCGGCGATGAGTTCAACTCTGATATGCACGAGGCCATTACGCAGATACCTGCTCCCACCGAAGCCCTGAAAGGCAAAATCGTAGATGTAGTAGAAAAAGGATATTATATGGGAGAAAAGCTCATCCGCTTTGCCAAGGTGGTCATAGGTCAATAGACCGCCAGGGTTTTCCTCTTAATCAATACAATTATGGCAAAAAGAGATTATTACGAAGTATTAGGCCTGAGCAAGGGTGCCGGCACAGATGAGATAAAGAAAGCCTACCGCAAGTTGGCCATCAAGTACCATCCCGACAAAAATCCCAACAATCCGGAGGCCGAAGAGAAGTTTAAGGAAGCGGCAGAGGCTTACAGCATATTGAGCGACGAAGAAAAGCGCCGCCGATACGATCAGTTTGGCCACGAGGCTGCCGGAGGCGGTTTTAGTGGCGGGAATGTAAACATGGAGGACATCTTCTCGCAATTCAGTGATATTTTTGGAGGAGGAAGTCCCTTCGAGGGCTTTTTTGGAGGCGGTGGTCGAGGCGGCGGTCGCCAAAATAAGCGTGGCTCCAACCTGCGTATCAAGCTGAAGCTCAACTTGCAAGAAGTATCCGAAGGTGCCGAAAAGAAAATCAAAGTAAAGCGCCATGTAGCTTGCAAATCTTGCAGCGGCAATGGTTCTAAGAGTGGTGTTTCTTTACAAACCTGTGGTACTTGTGGCGGCAGTGGTGCGGTAAGACGCGTTACCAATACCATGTTGGGTCAAATGGTAACCAGCTCAGTATGTCCCACCTGCAATGGTGATGGTAAGATTATCTCCGAAAAATGTGAGGTATGCGTGGGCGAAGGCCGCGTGCTCGAAGAAGAAGTAATCAACATCAGAATCCCTGCGGGTGTTACAGAAGGTATGCAGCTCTCTATGAACGGCAAAGGCAATTATCCTATTCGCGGAGGCGCTTACGGCGATTTGCTCATTGCCATCGAGGAGGTAGAAGATGAAGAGCTCAAGCGCGATGGTCA
>DAIQNQ010000055.1:0-17836 GCA_036788275.1 Thermonemataceae bacterium | reverse complement strand
TCTTCACCTATATATTCAATAATTTCTTTGCCATGATACCGCAAGGCTTTCAGCTTTTGGGCTATTATGGCACTTACCAAACTTGGTGGCGGGTGTATTTGCGCCTGTTACTACCTTGGTTGTTGCCCGATTTTCTCATAAGTGCTGTACTGCTTATTGCGTCGGGTTTGGGGCACTGGATGTTGGTGGTGCTGGTACTCTCACAAATACATCTGTTGTCCTCACTCTACGGTTTTTTATTTTCCTTGCATTTTGCCAAGAAAGCTCCCAGCGATATTAACCTTTCAGAACTAAATGCTACTACTACCTCTTTGGGAGCAGGTCTCCTTACAGGTGTAATAGTTATTGGTCTCTTGGTGAGTGCTTCCATGCAGGCTTGGGTGGTATTTGTACCCCTTTCTCTGCTTGCTTGGGGCATTGGCTTGTACCAGTTTTGGCTTGCCAAGCGCCACAAAGAGCGGCTTTTCAGAGAGATTTTGAGAGTGGTAGGAGCTTGAGCTTTGTATTTATACTAAGAATTATTCGGTTTTAAATTCCCCTCCTTCTGAAGGAGGGGTTAGGGGTGGTTTTAAAGGCTTTTATTTACAAAATCACTTTATTTTGGGTATATTAGCTTTTCACGAGGACTGCTCCCCCAAGCTTTGGCCTTTTTTTCGGCCAAAGCGCAAGTGTTTGGGGCTTCCGATGATTTGTGCCGAATAAATGCCGCTATGCCCCGAAAACAAATAGGCAAGCACACAAGCCAAGGCAATATAGCCTGCACTTTCAGCACCAAAAAGCTCTATACCCATCAGCGTACAGGCAATGGGCGTGTTGGTAGCGCCAGAAAACACCGCCACGAAGCCCATTCCTGCCAGCAAGGCCGTAGGCAGCGGCAGCAACTCAGAGAGGCTACTGCCCAAAGTAGTGCCCACATAAAAGAGTGGAGTTACTTCGCCTCCCTTAAAGCCCGCACCCAAAGTAAAAGAGGTAAAAAGTATTTTGAGTAAGTGCTCGTACCAAGGCAGGCTCTGCTCAAAAGCACTTACAATCACCGGTACGCCCAAGCCTATGTAACGGCTTGTGCCTATCAGGCCCACGGCCAAAGCAATGAAAATCCCCCCCACAAAAGGACGCAGAGGAGGATAGGTAATTTTTGCCTTAAAAATATCTCCCCAAAAATGCGTAATCTTGGAGAATGCAAGTGCTGCCCAACCAAAACAAATACCTGCCGGAAATATCCAGAGGAAGTTGGCTAAAGTCATCGCGGGCACTACCCCAATATGATACTCCGTGTGCGCCACTTGCCAAGCGTGGCAGGTATAGTCGCCGATGAAAGCCGATAAAAACACAGGCAAAATAGCCTCATAGCGCATTCTACCCAACACAAGCACCTCCAAGGCAAAGACTGCCCCCGCCAGCGGCGTACCAAATACAGAGGCAAAACCCGCACTGATGCCCATCAGCAATATGATGCGCCGGTTGTGTGGGCTTAGCCCAAGGGCTTTCGTGAGTTGGTCGGCAATAGCACCTCCCATCTGCACGGCAGTACCCTCCCTTCCGGCAGAGCCTCCAAAAAAATGAGTAACCAGCGTACCAAACAATACCAAAGGTGCCATTTTGAAAGGAATACCTGCTTCAGGTCGGTATATTTCTTCCAAGAGTTGGTTGTTGCCTCTTACTACTTCTTGGCCATAATAATGGTAAGTAAACCCAATAAGCAAGCCTCCAAAGGGCAGCAAAGCCACAATCCAGAGATGCGCCTCGCGCCAATGGGTAGCCCACTCCAAAGACACTAAGAAAAAAGCAGAGGCCGAGCCTACCGCAGCCCCTACCAACAAGGCTGCTACAAGCCATTGGAAGAGATAGCCAAAATAATAAAAGTGTATGTGAGAACGGACGGACTGCAAAAAATTATTCGAAAAAGACATCATAAACGAAAGAGATTTCGTGATTAGTAGATGTCATCAGCCTCCAAAGGGCGGTTCCGGGCAGACCTCATTGCCATAAGTATAGGCCACAAATATAGCTACTTCTTGGAATTGATGCAAAAATCCAAAGCCTTTGTGCAAAACAATGTGCAGCCTTCGGAAATAATTGCTATGTTTCCTTTATTTTTTGAAAGCAATATGACCTATCACAGTCCCCACCTCGTCCAAGACATGGCGCAGCGCAAGCAGCTCAAAGCGCGCCTGCTCCAAAGCCTAAAAGCTGCCAAGGGTGGCCTCAGTATCGCCGAAATGAGCGTAAGAAGCACCGTAAGCTTAGAGATGACCGACTACCTGCTCCGCGAACTAATGGAAGAGTACCCCCTGCACTTGGAGGTAGATAAGCAGCAAGGCTTGCTTTATGTATTTGATTTTTCTCGTCCCAAAAAAACTTCTGTTTATGACATCTTTAATCAGCTAATACACTTTTTTTGGCTTTTGGGCGCTATCACACTGGCTGTGGGTTGGTTTTTGGTAGCTTTGCCTATGATGGCCAGTTTGGTATTTTTTTGGTTTGTGGCAGGTTTGTACCAAGTGTTTTTCAACCAAGGTTTGCATGTGGGCATACAAGAATACCTCTTTTTTTGGACAGGGAGACCAGAGCAACACAGCCAAGCACTGCGCGAGCTGCTTTTGAGCCATATCGTGCGCCAGCAATACTGTATTGCCTTGCCCGAAATTATGCGCTTGGGCGCTTGCACCTTGGAGGAGGCCGAGGCGCTTGCCGTATATTTGATGGTACACTACGCAGGCCGACCGGAGGTGAGCGAGGCCGGTACCATTATCTTTGTATTTGATGATTTGCGCTCCCAAAGCCACCAAGCTTCCTCCTTGTCTCCTGTATTTCCTAAGGTGCTGCATCCTTATCAGCATTTACCAATAGAAGCGCTGCGGCCTGTCAATCCTGATTTGCCCAACGACTTGCCAGAGGTCTTCACTACCAAAAAATATAGCTATTTCGTCTATCTTCATTTCAAGATATATCTGCTTCGCTATTTTACGATACTGGTACTTTTGCTGGGTACGCTCTTTGGCTTGGCCATGTATTTTGGTGCGCCGCCCCAAAAGCCCGAAGATATTGCCTTGTTGCCCGTCATCTACCAAGGTGGCGTTATCTGTGGCATTACGCTCTTGCTGGCCTTGCGGCTGCTATGGGTGTATTTTTTCTATCAAAATCCCGAC
Source organism: Thermonemataceae bacterium (assembly GCA_036788275.1). Lineage (GTDB taxonomy): Bacteria > Bacteroidota > Bacteroidia > Cytophagales > Thermonemataceae > DAIQNQ01. Next base: position 14,687 of record DAIQNQ010000055.1, on the reverse strand, counting down.
AACCAAGGCATTAGCGAACAGAATGGTCGCTTTTTATTTTATGAGGTGATTTTTGAACAAGTAGCCCAAGCCGAAAAGTCGCACCTTGGCCAGCTACGCCACGCTTGGCAAAGCCGCTACGAAGCTTGGCACAAACAATACAATTCTTTTCAACAGAAATTTATCAAAGCTACCCTCAGCGATGCCACTATGGAGAGGCGCTCGCTGGAGGGGCGCATCAGAGCCTTTTTTTTAAAACTCCACTTCCATACTCAGCTGTCCGATACGGCTGTAAAGCGCTTCTATATCTGTATCGGCCTCTTTTTTATCACTTTTGCCCTTCTGAAATACTTGCTCGAAATTGGCAAGAGCCTCAACTTTCCAAGTCGAAATCTGGGTTGGATGAAGCTCATATTTTTTGGCGATGCTTTCCAAAGTATCTTGCTCTTTGAGAGCCTCCAGCACCACTTTCTTCTTGAAATCAGCACTAAACTTACGTCGGGCAACTTTCATCTTTGTTGGGGTTTAGAAAAAATTAGAACATTAAAATAATACTTTTTGATTAAATTACTAACTGTCCTAATTTTGGGGGGCATTATAATCCTGACCTGACCATCAAAATAAATGAGAAAGTACCGGATAAACCTGAAGCCCATCGCCAGCGGGCTCATCTGTTGGCTGCTTTGCTCCACGCTTAGTGCACAAATGCTCAGCAAAGATGAACTTAAGCAAAAGCTCCAAAGTGAAAAAACCGACAGCATACGCGCAGATTTGATGCTGGGATTGGTACTTCGGTATCTGCACATCAACCCTGACTCTTCTACTTACTATGCCCAAGAGGCCTTGCAGCTTGCCAAAAAGACCAAAGATACCCGCAGGCAAGCCGCTGCCTTACATCAAATAGGGCAAAGTAAACAGTTTGGGGAGGATTATGAAGCTGCCAAGCGCTTCTTTGAACAAGCCCTTGCATTGGCCGAAAAACACGGACACGCCCTTGTAAAAGCACACGTACTGGCAAGCTTGGGTGCGATTGAATATAAAAACAGTCGTTTTGAGGGTGCGCTCCACTACTTTCTAAAGGCGCTACGCAGCTACGAAGCCATCAAAGACCAAACAGGCCAAGCCCGCGTACTCAATAATATTGCTATGCTGCACTACGAGCAAGAAGACTTCGAGCAATCGCTCAAGTACTTGGAGAGGGCTTTGGTTATTAAGAAGGCCATTAAAGATATGCACACTATCGGCACTACCTATGTGGCCATAGGCGATTCTTATGCCGCACTAAAAAAGTATGAACAGGCCTTTGACTATTACCAAGAGGGTATCAAAGCGCACGAAGCAGCACAATCAATACGTGGGCTTTCTATTGCTTATACTAATTTGGGCTTTCTTTTCAAAGATTTACAACAATACGAGGAAGCCCTTGTCTATTATCAAAAAGCCCTTGGCTTAGATGAGCAGATGGGCAATGAAGAAGGTACTGCCCTCAACCTGATGAACCTTGCCTATATCCATCGCCAAAAGAAAAACTATGCCCTTGCCGAGGAGCAGCTCAAACGCTCTGTTGCTTTGCTCGAAGCCCTTGGTATCAAGCACCAAGTACAAAAAGCCTTGAAGGATTTGGCAGAGCTGCAAGATGCAAAGGGGGCTTCTGCGGCAGCTTTTCAAACGCTCAAAAGGCATATTGTGGTGAAAGACTCGGTCTTTTCGGAGCAAAAAAGCCAGCAAATCGCCGAAATGCAAACTAAATATGAAAGCGAAAAGAAAGAACAAGAAAACCAGCTGCTTCGAGCCAGAAATGAGCGCAACCGCCTGCTGCTCTACGCCGCCGCCCTGCTGCTGCTTTTGTTGGTAGGTTTGGGCATTGCCTTGCTCAGAGTGAAGCAGGTACAGCTGAGGCACGTTCAGGCCAACCTGCTGCACAAAGAGCAAGAACTGATGAACTATGCAAGCAACCTTTTGGAAAAAGATGATTTTATTGCCGAGATGCAAGCCCAGTTGGCCGAGATAGAAAACGAACACAACCAGCAAAAGGTAAGCAGCCTTGAAGCATTGCTCAAGGCGCGTATTTCTACGGAAAATGACTGGCTGCGCTTTCGCCAAGATTTTGAAACGATGTATCCCAATTTTTTTCAAAAACTCAAGGGACTGTTTCCGCAGCTTTCGGCCAATGAAATGAAGATATGCGCCATCGAAAAACTCGGTCTCAAAGACCTACAAGCCGGCGACTTGCTGGGCGTAAATCCTACTTCGGTGAAGAAAAGTCGCTATCGCCTTCGCAAAAACTTAGACGAACACAAGAGCAAAGAGCTACAAAGCTTTATTCAGAATTTCCCCGACAACTAAAAAATCTTAACGCCGACACGTGGCTTCATCGGTTTTACTCCATTGAAAACCAATGCTTTGATTATTGTCCACTCTTTGTCCACCCAGTATTTTTGGCTTTTCTTTTTGAAGATGTTAAGTTCGTTCACTGAATTAATCAAAAACTTAACCCCTCAAAAGAATGAAAACGAACTTACACTTTTTATTAACGATGTTGCTGCTCGTAGGAACGCTCAGTTTCTCACAAGCCCAAATCAATCTCAACAAAGCCAAAGATAAATTGCTGGGAAAGAAAAAAGAAGAACCTAAAAAGGAACAGCCTACTAATAATAAATCTAATAATACAAAATCAGGTAAAAGCCTCAGTGTTGAACAAGAAACTTTCTTGATGCATTATTATATGGGAGTTACTATAGAATGTGAGGCAATGGTGTGGCGTGAAGGTGTTCATGATGGGTATTTTTTGAGCAGGTATCAATTAGACCAAAGTAATATTGAAAGCTTTTTGTTCTTGGTAAATGGCTTGGAGCAACGGATAGCTGAAGACAAAACCCGTACACCTGAATCTTTTAAGTTTTATGGAAATAAAGCTGAAATGCCCGAAGGGATGGAGTATGGCGGACCAAATAAAGATTTTTTGGGGAGCAGGCTGGGGACTGTCAGTAAATATGTTACCAAATACTATTGGTGGAAATCTCAGGTAAAAGCAAATTTCTATCCTGACTTGGCAAAAAATGTACAGGCTTACCTCAATGCATCAAAAAGATATGCTTCCAGCCAATTGGGTTTTGCGTGGCGTTATGCGAATGTAGCCGCCCAGTTTGCTGATGCTTTTGCACAATTACAACCCAATAATCAAGAAATGATTAAACAGAAACAAGAAGCACAAACACAAATTAATGCAGTCATTACTGCTTTAAGACCCAACTTATCAGGGAAATTTCAAGAAGAAAATTTAGAGAAAGTAGTGGCTTTCAAACAAAAACAAACCCCCGGGAAAGAAAATAAAGCGGATATTATACAAGAGATTATCCCCGGACAACCTGCCTATTTGATTGGCTATGCAGTTGATCCATTGACAACCCTCGGAGCAAAAGGTATACAAGGCACAGGAAACCGCCCCCGTTTGCCCAAGTTTTTCTTCAAAAACGTAAATGCACAAGATATGGAAGTATCCGTTTATCCCTATTGTGATGAACCTACTTTCAATAAGATGAAAGGGGCATATTACATGGAGTTTGAGTTGTTCCCTGATTTGAGCAAAACAAATTATACCTCACACCTCAATTATATGCCTACTTTGCACCTGACAGAATTTCTCTTATCACAACCTGCGGGGACTTATCAGTGCGAAATGCGATTTGGGGAAAATAATGGGGATATTGGCCCTAAAACCAAGTTTACTGTCAAGGTAACAGAAGAGTCCAAAAAAGCCTTACAAGTTTATCGTGACCAAATGTGGGCAAAAAAACTAACAACTGTAACTTTTAACACACAGTATGGAGCAAGTGATGACCGTAATATGGTCTCGAATTGGCAGGAACTGAGCAAACACGGAAAATTACTCAAACTTGCCGTAAGCCAGACTGGTACTGTGATGCGCCCATGGCCCAATGAGAATCAGATTGAAAGTTATGTAGGCAGTGGCTGGATATTGGTAGAAAAAACCGATGGAAAATACGAGGTCATTGGTTACAGTTTTGTAAAAAAACCGGGTGAAAAACAATGGCGTGTAACTGCGGTCGCCAGCGATATGGATTATTATACTCTTACTATCCCCTCTAGGCTGGGCTCTAAAATTGAGGCTAAAAGATTAGAATTTGGCTACGAAATACCCAAAGAAAATATCACCAAAGGAAGTGTTTGGTAGATATCAAACTACCCAGTCCTTGCTTGTGTGAGGATACAGGCAAGGGCTAATGTCCAAGGAAATAATGGAGCATTCTTAGCCATATAAAATGATGGCAATATGGTGATTTGTGATTCTGCTAATAAGTCTGTTTTGTGAGCTTCGGATACAAACAGACGCTAAAGTTTATCCAAAAAATCTATTCTATATGCAAGATTTGAATAAACGTATTTTACTGATTATTACCGACCTCAAACAAGGAAAAGTTTACGAAACCGATTTAAGTAATTATGCTGCGGGTACTCGTAGCAAAATCAGTATCAAACAAAATCCTGAGAGTCTGCAATTTATAGTTACCGAAATAGAGCAAGACGCTTATAGCACAGACGAATGGACGAAAACCCAATATCTAAACAGTATTGAAGAATTGACCTCATTTCTCAAGAGTATTTTAAATCATTAATTGTCAATAATTTTCAAATTCTAAAATCAAATAAAATGAAAAGTAATCTCTCATCTCTTTTTATCTTAGGCTTATGCCTTAGCCTCGTAGCCTGTGGTGCTGCTGAAAAAACAGAAAACACCTCAGAAGATGGTACAAAAACTGAAACCGATGCCGAAATGCCCAAAAGCGAAAGCTCAGGCAAAGAAGATACTTGCACCGAAACCAAAATCGCCCTCACAGGTGAAGGTGATTTTAAATTAGAAAACTTTGAGGTAAAAGGTATTCAAATCTACCGCGATATGATGGAATCTGACGGAGGAAAATATCCTGCTTTGATATTGACCTTATCCAATTATCCCAAAGAAGGAAGCTATGTCAGCGACCCCAGCAAAGACGGTGAAGTACGATTGACTATCAATTTCAGTGGCAAAACTGGCTCTACAATTACCGCCCAAAGCTACGATATTTCGGCTGAAGGTTTCGGTAAAGCAGATGCTTTGGTGGCAAGTTATAGTACCCAAGACAAAATGTATGGTTTGAATCTGCCCACAGGCAAAGCCGAAATCACCTATCTCAGTGAGGACAGAGTGTGTGGAACAATAGATGTAATAGACAAAAGTGGCAAAACGACAGTAAAAGGCAGTTTTTCAGTTCCTTTGCAATAGCCAAATTCATTATGAATTTGTAATTGAGAGTTTGCTCATTGGCTTATGAACTGAGCTCGTCAAATTTATTTTTTACCCTTACTAATCAATTATCTCGATGAAACAGCAAATTGTCCAATTTTTCAGTATCACTCTCTTGGCGGGCTTGGTAGCCTGCGGCAGTGGCAAAGAAAAAGAGAATACAAGTGGCGATAGCAGCGATGTCGCTACGCAAGAAGCCGCCCCCCAAGAGCCGGAAACGCCTAAAGAAGACCGCCTCACCCTGCTTAATGTAGCCGATGCCGACTTCAAATGCGATGTGGCTGAAAGTAAAATCACCAAATTGGTGATTGATGGCCAAGAAAAAGACCCGAGCACCGTAAACAAGGTATTTGCCCAGTATTGGGGCACTTCACAAACGATTGTGATTACCAATTTCGACTTGGACAAAGAGAAGTACTTTGCCTTCAATGCCGATGTAAAGAAGTTTGAGCCTGCGCACGTCCGCGTAGAAATCGGTTTCAATCGCTTCAAAAAAGAAGAAAACGGAAGTAAAAGTATCGCCCCTGAACTAGGCGAATATGCCAATATGCGTGAAGGCTTTGGCCTTTCGGCGGCGGTATATAGCAAAGATAAAGCGGCGCTCTTGGTGGGGAAAGTCTTCCTGAGGGCTATCAGCAGCACCAAAATCTGCGCTACCTTCGAGCTGAAAACCGAAGACGGCAAGCACGAAATTGTAGGCGAAGTGATGAGCGATAACTATGTGAAACCTTAAAGAAACACCCCAGCCCCCTAACTCTCCCGAAGGATAGCCCCCAACCCCAAAGGGGGACTTCTATAATGCCCCTTTGGGGGTTGGGAGCCTCTGGGGGCTTTAAACAATTATAATTATGCCTATTCAAATAGTAGTATCCGATGATATGTGGAATGAAAAGAAGCATAGCCAGCAGGTTTCGGCCTACGACGATGTGCAAGTATATGCGCATTTCGACCAAGCCATCAGTCATGAATTGGAGTATATCGAAAAAGATATTACCCACTTTTGGCTTGAAGTCACGCACCAAGGCGCTCTCATAGCTACGCTCAAAACCAACAAGATATTGCCGGAGCTAATGGACGAGGCCAAGCAATTCAAAAATGGGAAGTTCAAATTTCCCCTTTGCAGCCTGCCCAGCGCGCTCTCGCAAAGCTATCAAGCCGAAAAGTCGCACCTTGGCCAGCTACGCCACGCTTGGCAAAGCCGCTACGAAGCTTGGCACAAACAATACAATTCTTTTCAACAGAAATTTATCAAAGCTACCCTCAGCGATGCCACTATGGAGCAACTCCTGCTGGCCTTGGGCGCCGAAGCGCAGCCGAATGCCCAAGGAAATGTGGTGTACGATTGGGAAACTTTGCGAAGGGAATTGCAAATATTACACGATTACAGGGTGCAAAGCGCAGCTCAAAAATAAAGTAAAGAATCCTTTCAACTTGTCAATTTTCAGTCTTTCGTAAGAAGAAGGCCTTAAAAGGCAAATGATGTTGCGTATGACAATGAGGTAAAATAGTAGGTATAAAAGGTCTCTTTGGCAAATTTTATTACTTTAAAAGCTTTTATACTTCAGATTTTCGTAGTTTCATACAAATCAAACCTTTTATATTTATGAGTTTCTACAAAGACAATTTTATCGCCATCGAGCACCTCCCCACACACAAAGCTCTCAAAATTCAATGGCTTGCTGGTTCTGCCGACATGACAGAAGCAGACTTCAAGCATGTAATTACCAAAGAAAAAGAAGCCTTGGAAAGCTTCCGCCCCAAAGCTATCTTAGCTGATACACTCGAAATGCAATACGGTATTACGCCCGAGCTACAAGCTTGGCACAATGATTTTCTGTTTCCTGTATTTGCGGAGGTAGGTGTAGAAAAGCTGGCCATCGTAGTAAGCAAAGATATTTTTGCACAGGTATCGGTGAACCAGCTTATCGAAGATAATAGCCAGGCAGAGTTTGCAAGCACCCATTTCGATAGCGAAGCAACAGCCCTTGAGTGGATTAAGGACTAAAGCAGCTTCGGCGGTTCACAGAGATAAGATATTTGCTTTGTGAACCGTTTTTTTGCAACACAAGCTACTTTATCTTCTCTATTTGCAATTAAAGAGGAGCTTAAAGTCTATATGACACCCTTTACAAAGAAAACTGCATGGAGATTTTGAATACCCAGTTGTCGAAAGCTTCGTCGAAGCGGTAAGCCCCATAGCGATAGTAAGCCCCCGCTCCGAAGCTGTAATAGGCCGTATCCAAATATTTGAAGCGCAATATTTTGTCTATCTGCAAGCCCGACTCAAAAAAGCCCTCTTCCAAGTTGCGCAGCTCAATGCCCTGATGTGGCACTGCATTTTGCAGTGTACCCCAAGCCATATTGTGCAGCACAATAAACTCCGGACGGAAGCGCTTGCCTCTGAAAAACAGCGCCCCGAAATTGTGTTTGTAGAAAAGCGCTGCATAGCGGTCGAGCGTAAACTCATACAAGCCCATCGTTTGAAAGGAGTTTTCTACCACCAAGGCGATGTTGCGGTCTAAGCTGGCCAAAGGGTGCAAAAGCAAAGGATAGGGCAGCTCCGCTCCTTCTACCAAGCCTCCCGTGAGCTGCACATAGCTTTTGCCCACCTTGCGTATATGAAACTCGTGGATAAACTTGGCCTCCAGCTTGTCGTAGGCAAAATCGCCCTGCCGAAGCCCCTCAAGGCCTCTTTCATATTGCAGGGCAAAGCTCGGGAAGGCAGCATCTATCTGCCTTTTGCGCTCGCCCACCTGCACAAAGCGCTCCTTGTGGGCATAGGTAAGCCCTGCTTTGAGGCTCGTAAAGCCAAAGGTATTGAGCGGCAGCCCTTCATTGTTTTCAAAACTATACTCGTACAAGGTACGGCGCGTTTGCTGCTGAAGCCCCAGATGCAGCTGTGTATAGCGAAAAGGGCGAAAACGCAATCCGGCACGCCAAAGCTCTTGGGCATCCATGCGGCTGGTAAGCACCTCGCGCACTTGGTCATTGAACCAATCGGCACTGCCCGGAAAGCGGCTGCGCCCCGGCTCTGTTACGTCGTTTTGATAGACCAATTCCAGCTGCAAGTCGCGCGCCCGATACAAGGGCAGCTCCAAGCTGCCACCATATTTCCAAGCCTTGTCGCGCGTGCCATAAGCAAAGTAGCCGCCCAAGGTAAAATGCTTCGAGAGGCGCGGATTGGTATAGAGCCCCGCCCCTACACGCAGGCCCTCGAAGCGATTACCACTAATGAGGCGACGAAAAGGCACATCAAAAATTTTGAAAAGCTGAAAGCGCCCAAAGCTGGCCACCTCCGCAAATTTCACCAAGCCTTCGATGTTGTTTTCCTGCGCCACACTGTCCATAAAAGCAAAGGTACGCTGCTCTTTATCATCCAAGGTATCGGGGCGCGCCAGCTTCCAAAAGCTGCTGTCGCGGCGCGAGGCCTCTTGGGGAATATTGAAAGTAACCTCCGAAAAATTGCGCCTGCGCAGTGGCGTGTCGAAGTCCACAGCCCGGATATAGCTTCTGTTGATAATCACCAAGTTTTCTCCTGTACTCGCATTGCCGGAATTATTGAAGCGGTACTCGGCATCTAATTGGCTGGGAAACCAATGCTTGCCTTCCAGAAACTGGTATTTTTGCTGAATTTTGAAAGAAACCATTTCCTCTTGGGTACTGGCCGATTCGGCAATCACGTATTCTACTGCATAGCGATTGGTATTGATATAGAGCAAGCCTTTCAGGCCGTTGAAGTTCTTTTTGGGAAGGGGCTGAAAGGAAACAATAAAAATCGTGTCGCGCTGCTGATAGAGCGTATCTTCTATGTTGAAATCGTATTGGGTGGTAGTGCCCTTGCTGATGGGGTTGAGGTACTCTTTGTCCAAGAGGCGCAGATAATTTTGATAAAAAGAAAAAGGCTGAAAATCTGTGGCTACTGCTGCAAAGCTGGGATTTTTCAGCCCCGAAAAGCGATTGGCCTTTACGACCTCTTGGCTGTGGTTGGGGGCGATATAGCTGCGCTCCGTTACGTTTTCGGACATAAAGAGGTGCTTGTCGGCAAAGAAATCGCTTATTTCTTTTTCACCTTTACTAATCACACGGCTGCTGTCTTTGGCGCTGCCGCTCAAGGTGCCGTAAAGCTTGTTGTAGCTTTCGTAACGAAAATTGGGAATGCGCTCCGGGTTGTTGAGCGCCTTATTGGCCACTACTTTTTTGATGATAATATGTGCCGGATTGCCTTGGTCGCGCACCACCACCTCGCGCAGCATGGTACTGGCGGCTTGGAGGCGAATCACATTATTTTGTTTTTTGAGGGCATCAGGGGTAAGCTCCAGATTTTTGTAGCCTACGTAGCTGAAGACAATTTTCTGTATTTCTCCCTGAAAATCAATACTAAACTTGCCGTCAATATCGCTGGTAGCAAGATATTGCTGCTGATTGATGATGATATTGACAAAGGGGAGCGTTTCGCGCGTGTCGGCATCTACTACTACGCCCGAAAAGCGTTGCTGGGCTTGGCCAAGCAGCGGCAGACAAAGAAGAAGAAGACTCAAAACTCGTTTCATGAGGATAATATGTTTTGTAAAGGTGAAAGCTTGGCTTTTAGACGCTTCTCCGAAATTTTTGTAACAAAAAAATTCAATATTTTTTATTTCCCCACCCAAAGCCGCTTTCTCAAAAAGCCAAGGCAAGTTTTGGCAGAAAAGGCAGGCTATTGTTGAGAATATTCTATCTTTGCAGCCAAATAGCTTCGGCTTTTTATTTTTATATCCCAAACGAAGTGGTTTGTAGGGAAAAGCCTTTAGAACCACCCCTGCCCCCTTTCAAAGGAGGGGAATTTAAAACGAATTATTTTATGTATCTCGGAAAAAAAGTAGTAGTGGTATTGCCCGCCTACAATGCAGCCCTCACCCTCGAAAAAACCTACGCCGAAATCCCCTTCGACTTGGTGGACGAGGTAGTGCTTGTGGACGATGCCAGCAAAGACAATACCCTCGAAGTAGCGCAGGGCTTGGGCATCCAACACCTCATCCGCCACGAACAAAACAAAGGCTATGGCGGCAACCAAAAAAGCTGCTACAAAAAGGCTTTGGAGCTGGGCGGCGACATCGTGATAATGCTCCACCCCGACTATCAATACACGCCCAAGCTGCTCACGGCCATGATTTCCATTATTGGCAATGAACTGTATCCGGTGGTTTTTGGCTCGCGTATTTTGGGCAAAGGCGCACTCAAAGGCGGTATGCCGCTTTACAAGTACGTGGCCAATCGCTTTCTTACTTTCAGCCAAAATGTGCTTATGAACCAAAAGCTTTCGGAGTACCATACGGGCTATCGGGCTTTTTCGGGCGAGGTACTCCGCAGCCTCGATTTTACGCACAACTCCGACGATTTTGTCTTTGACAACGAGATGATTGCGCAGATTTTCTACAAAGGCTACGAAATTGCCGAAGTTACTTGCCCCACCAAATACTTCGATGAGGCCTCTTCCATCAACTTCAGCCGCAGTATGAAGTACGGTTTCGGCGTATTGCGTGTATCGCTCTTGTATTTTTTTACCAAATTAGGCATTTATCGCTGGAAAGTGCTCAAATCCTAATCTATCAGCCCCATGCGCACCTCACTCCTTGCCAAAGAAAGCCCCGCACAGCTGCCTTTTTTGATGCTGGCCGCTGCCTTTTTCTTCTTTCCCTTTTTGTGGTCGGTACACCTTTTCGACTGGGACGAAATCAACTTTGCCGAGTCGGCCAGAGAGATGCTCCTCACTGGCAATTACAGCCAAGTGAGCATCAATTTCAAACCTTTTTGGGAAAAGCCTCCCTTGTTTTTTTGGTTGCAAAGCCTGAGCATGCAGCTCTTCGGGGTCAATGAGTTTGCGGCGCGCTTTCCCAATGCTGTATTTGGCATGCTTACGCTGATGAGCTTTTATCTGATAGGCAAAAAGCTCTTCGACGGGCGCTTCGGCTTTTTGTGGGCTTTGAGTTATTTGGGCTCGCTGCTGCCTCATTTGTATTTCAAATCGGCCATCATAGACCCTGTCTTCAATCTTTTTATTTTCTTAGGTCTCTACTTCCTTTTTCTTTGCATAGAAGCTTACCGACAGCCTGCCGCCAGAAAGTGGGCGCTTTGGGCGGGCGTATTTACGGGCTTGGCCATTCTTACCAAAGGGCCTGTGGGCTTGCTGCTGGTGCTGCTGAGTTTCTTGAGTTTTTGGGCTTGGCAGCGTTTCAGGGCGGTGGCCGATATATGGTCGGTACTGATCGTGGCGGCAGGTATTTTTGTGGTAAGCTCAGCTTGGTATGCCTTGGAGGTAGCCAAAAACGGCTGGTGGTTTTTTGAGGAGTTTATACGCTACCAAATACGCCTTTTGGTAACTGCCGATGCCGGACACGAGCAGCCCTTTTTCTATCATTTTTTGGTGGTGTTTATCGGCTGCTTCCCTATGTCGGCCTTTGCCCTCAAGAGCCTTTGGAAAGCCGAAGCCGCCGACAGTGCCTCGCAAGGGGCTTTTCGCAAGCTGATGCTTTGTTTGTTTTGGGTGGTGATGATTGTCTTTACCATCGTGCGCACCAAAATTGTGCATTACTCCTCCATGGCCTACTTTCCGGTGTCTTTTCTGAGCGCTTATACGCTCTATTACCTTCTGGAAGCCGATACCGTGCCGAAGAAGCACGTAATGTGGATATTGGGTGTATTGGGCAGTATTTTTTCACTGATTCTGATAGGCGTTCCTATTTTCGCTTACAACAAAGAGTTGTTCTATCCTTTGCTCCAAGACCCCTTCGCCTTGGCCAGCCTGCAAACAGAGGTATCTTGGGGCGGCTGGGAGTTTCTGATAGGAGTAGTATATCTGGTGCTTACGGGCTGGGGAATATGGCAAATAGGCCGTGCCCGCTTGCAGAGGGGCGTGTTGAGCCTCTTTTTGGCGGCGGCTTTTTGCTTGTGGGGCTACTTGGCCATCATTGTACCCAAAATAGAAGCCTACTCGCAGCGTCCGGCCATCACTTTTTATAAAGAACTGAAAGGGCAAGACGTATATGTAAGCCCGCTGTGGTTCAAGAGCTATGCCCATTATTTTTATTTTGAAATGCCCCGCTATACGCATGCCGAGGTCTATGACGAGCGCGGGCAGCTCAACGAACAATGGCTGCTCTATGGCGAGGCAGACAAGCCCGTGTATTTTGTGCTCAAGGCCAGCGACAGAGAGCGGGTAGCCCGCGAGCATCCGCATTTGGAGTATATCAAGCATCAAGGCGGCTTTGCCCTTTACAAGCGAAAAGTATCGGCTTTGTAGCTTTTATTTTTCTGAGAAATAGCGTATTTTCAAAGAAAAAAATCGCTATGCGCTGCCTTTGCTTTATTTGTCTCTTTTGCTGTTCCGGCTTTGCCCTAAAAGCCCAAGAATTTGGCGCTTTGCAGGTAGGCTTGGTCTATAACCGCGACGTATTTTTTCAGCAAGGCCTTCAAAACCACCTGCTGGGCTTGCAGTATCAGGTACATATTACCAAATGGCTGAGCCTGAGCAACCGCTCTATGATTGGCCTCAACCAAGAACAAAAGCTAATGTACGGCTATGGTGTGGGTGGTTTCTTTATGGAAGATGTATTTTTTGCAGCAGCACCCTCCTCTTTGTCAAGTGTATTGATACTGCTTCCTTTTCTTGCTCCCGAAGGTATCAATCTGCATTTTGGCTCGCGGCAGTTTTCTTTTTCGCCTTATCTTTATCCCTCTTCCATACAATACAATGGCAGCTTGGAGCAGCGCGAAATTTATTTTTGGGAAACAGGCCTGCGCTTCCAAATTACCGACCGCCGCGGCTGGGTCATTACGCCGCATATCTCTTGGAAGCAAAGCTACGACCGCCAATGGCAGGCCGTAGGCGTAGGGGTGAGCTTAGGCCTCACCCAGAAAGCCGCGAGCCCTTTTGCAAGCCCGCCCTCGGAAGATTTGCCCGAAGTGCAAGACGAGGAAGAATAGCCCTGTCGGTAGAACTTTTAGAGGGATATTTTTTTATTCTTTTAATTTTCCTTTAAATTCGTGCTGAATTAAAATAACGCACACAATGAACATTCACGAATATCAAGCCAAGGAATTACTCAAAAAATACGGAGTACGTATCCAAGAGGGTGTTGTAGCTGATACCCCCTCTAAGGCCGTAGAAGTAGCACGCGAGTTGAACCAACAAACAGGCACTACATGGTTTGTCATCAAAGCGCAAATCCACGCAGGTGGCCGTGGCAAAGGTGGCGGCGTGAAGTTGGCCAAAAGCTATGACGAGGTGCGCACCCTCTCCGAGAAGATTATCGGAATGCAGCTCATTACGCCTCAAACAGGCCCTGAAGGCAAAAAAGTACACAAGGTGCTCATCGCCCAAGACGTGTATTATCCGGGTGAGCACGAACCCAAAGAATACTATATGTCTATCCTCTTGGACAGAGGCACGGGCAAAAACGTCATCATCGCCAGTACCGAAGGCGGTATGGACATCGAAGAGGTGGCTGAACACACCCCCGAAAAAATCATCAAAGAATTTATTGACCCCGGCGTAGGCCTCAGAGATTTCCAAGCCCGCAAAGTGGCTTTCGCTTTGGGCTTAGAGGGCAATGCTTTCAAAGAAATGGTGGCTTTCATCAAGTCGCTCTACAAAGCTTACTTGGAATCTGATGCTTCGCTTTTTGAAGTAAACCCCGTACTCAGAACTTCTGACAGCAAAATCTTGGCTGTGGACTGTAAGGTGAATCTCGACGAAAACGCCCTCTACCGCCACGCCGACCTCGCTGCCATGCGCGACATCCTCGAAGAAGACCCCTTGGAGGTAGAAGCAGGCGAAAACGACCTCAACTACGTAAAACTCGACGGCAACGTGGGCTGTATGGTGAATGGTGCCGGATTGGCCATGGCCACAATGGACATCATCAAGCTTTCGGGCGGCGAGCCTGCCAACTTCCTCGATGTAGGTGGTGGAGCCAATGCCAAAACCGTAGAGGCAGGTTTCAGAATTATCCTCAAAGACCCCAACGTAAAGGCCATCTTGATTAATATTTTTGGTGGTATCGTGCGTTGCGACCGCGTAGCCAATGGTGTGGTAGAAGCCTACAAGAAAATCGGCAACATCAGCGTGCCTATTATTGTACGCTTGCAAGGTACCAATGCCGAAGAAGGCGCACGTATCATTGATGAGTCGGGCTTGAAAGTAGCTTCGGCCATTACATTGCAAGAGGCCGCCCAAAAGGTAAAAGCTGTATTTGCATAAAATTTTGATACCAGATTAAAGTCCGCCTCTATTCATAGAAAAAGTACTTCTTTATTGAATAATTTTGAAAACTCCGACGAAGCAATTTGTCGGAGTTTTTTTATTGTCTTGGCAAAAGCCAAAAGAGCTATCTTTAAGCCGGACTAAAGTCCGCCTCTATTCATA
>DAIQNQ010000054.1:0-18034 GCA_036788275.1 Thermonemataceae bacterium | reverse complement strand
TCTGTTCGTGGAAATCGCGCTGGGTGAGGGCTTCGGTAAGCTGTCGGCCTCGGTCAGTGCGAAAGTTGAAGCAGAGCACAATATCGCCATCGGCGATGGTAGCCACAGCCTTGCCTGAAGCATCAGTACAAAGCAAGGGTTTCAGAAACTCATCGCTGATACCCTCTGCATAGCTTTGGGCAATGGCCTCTTGGATATTTTGGATGGAGCGACCTTGGCCGTTTACGAGCAGGTCGTAAGCGATTTTAATACGTTCCCAGCGCTTGTCTCTGTCCATGGCATAGTAGCGCCCCACGAGCGAGGCTATTTTGCCACGGCTACCCTCTAAATGCTTTTCGAGCGTAGCGAGGTAGCGGGCAGCACTTTTGGGGTCGGTATCGCGTCCGTCGGTAAAGGCGTGGATATAAAACTCGGGTACTTCTTGGGCTTGGGCGATGTCGCAGAGTGCCATTAGGTGCTCAAGGTGCGCATGTACACCACCGTCCGACACCAAACCGATGAGGTGCAGCTTCTTTTTTTCTGTTTTGGCTTTTTCAAGTGCCCGCAAGAGCACGGGGTTTTGTGCCAAAGTGCCTTCGGCGATGCTTTTGTTGATACGCACCAAATCTTGATACACAATGCGTCCGGCACCGATATTGGTATGGCCTACTTCGGAGTTGCCCATTTGTCCTTCGGGCAAGCCCACGGCCAAACCGGAGGCTTCTAAGCGGCTGTGTGGGTATTGGGCAAAGAGGCTGTTGATAAAAGGGGTGTTGGCTTGCTGAATGGCCGATACTTCGGGCTTATTGCCCAAGCCCCAGCCATCGAGAATGATAAGAAGTACTTGATGATGCATGAAAGAAAATTCGTTTTCCAAGTAGATACGCACTGCAGTGCTTATCTACAAAGTGCGGCGCGTATCTAAAAAGGTGGTTTTTAAAAATGAATAGAGGCGGAATTTTCCGGCGGTGATTTAATCCTCTTTTTTGAAGAGCGAGTCCACAAACTCATTGCGGTCGAAGACCTGTAAATCTTCTATTTTTTCGCCTACGCCAATATATTTCACCGGAATCTTAAATTCATCAGAAATCCCAATTACCACACCCCCTTTAGCTGTACCATCGAGCTTGGTAATGGCCAAGGCGCTCACTTCGGTACTTTTGGTAAACTCTCTGGCCTGCATTACGGCATTTTGCCCGGTGCTGCCGTCCAATACGAGGAGTACTTCGTGGGGGGCATCGGGGATAAACTTCTGTATCGTGCGCTTCATTTTGGTCAGCTCGTTCATGAGGTGTACCTTGTTGTGCAGGCGGCCTGCAGTATCTATAATGAGCACATCGGCTTCCATTTCTACGGCTTTTTTGGCAGCTTCAAACACCACGGTAGAGGGTTCTTTGTGCATGCCCAGCTCTATTACCGGAATGCCCACGCGCGTACCCCATATTTTGAGCTGCTCTACGGCAGCGGCGCGAAAGGTATCGGCAGCGCCAAGTACCACTTTTTTGCCAGCTTTGTGGTATTGAGAGGCCAGCTTGCCGATGGTGGTGGTTTTGCCTACGCCGTTTACGCCCACCACCATCAGTACATAAGGCTTGGCGGGGAGGGGGGCTTCAAAGCCTTGGATGTCTTGAGACTTGTTTTCTTGTAAAAGGGCAGCAATTTCTTCTTTGAGTATTTTGTCCAATTCTTGTGCATTGAGATACTTGTCTTTTTGCACGCGGGCTTCGATGCGCTGAATGATTTTGAGCGTGGTTTCTACGCCCACATCAGAGGAGATAAGGATTTCTTCGAGTGCATCTAAGGTATCTTCATCTACTTTTGATTTTCCGGCGATGGCCTTGCCAATTTTGGTGAAGATGTTTTGCTTGGTTTTCTCCAAGCCTTTGTCCAAAGATTCTTTTTTCTCTTTATTGAACAGATTAAATAAGCCCATATTGTACTAAAAACTATTTGGTTCTAAATTTCCCTCCTGCTAAAAAGAGGGGTTAGGGGTGGTTCTAAAAGTATTTTAACTACCAAACCACCTGCTTTTGGGTATAGGTGTCAAAGAATTGCGTCAGGAGCAAAGGTGCTGAACGCCTGCTCGGCCTACAAATATAAAAAAAAGCCTCTACGAAGAGAGGCTTTTCAGAATATTTTTGCGAGTATCCAAATGTAAAGAATGCGCTTATTTGAGCGCGTCTTTCACTTGGTCTAGGGGTACCATCTCTTCTTTAAAGGTGTAAGCACCTGTTTTGGGAGATTTTACTGCTTTGATGACCTTCGCGAAATTTTTTGCGTTAGGGTCTTCTTTCTTGAGTGTAGCTACTACCTTCTTTGCCATAAGTCAATACGTAAAATACGCGTTTAATAAGGTGATTACTTAATTTCTTTGTGTACGGTATATTTTCTCATTACAGGATTGTACTTTTTCAACTCGATGCGCTGAGTAGTATTTTTCCTGTTTTTGGTAGTAATATATCGTGAAGTACCGGGGAGGCCGGAATTTTTGTGCTCGGTGCATTCTAAGATTACCTGAACTCTGTTACCTTTCTTTGCCATTGCTTTAAGATTTTCAAATTTGGACTGCAAATATATACTTTTTCCAAAAGTAATAAAAATTTATTTCAAAAAAATATCAAAACTCTCAATGAATCCGCTTTGAATCAACCTCCAAGAGGTTTTTTAAGGGTTTATGTTTTACGCTTTTTCTTTTTTGCCGCCGGAAAAAGGATGTTGTTCAGAATGAGCCGATAGCCCGGCGAGTTGGGGTGCAGGTTGAGGTCGGTAGGCTCTTCGTTTACAAAGTGCTGATAGTCTTCGGGGTCGTGGCCACCGTAGAAAGTCCAAGTGCCATTGCCCAAAGTGCCGTGGATATAGCGTGCTTCGTTGATTTGCTTGGTTTCGCCCATTATCAACACTTCCGATTTGATGAGCCGCTTTTTAAAGCCGGTAGTTTGCCCCATAAATCCCTTGATAATCTGCTGGTGGTTTTGGGTAAGCATGGTGGGGATGGGATCCCATTTGGCCGAAAAGCGAAAAACAGTAAAGAAATCCGTGCCCTCGTGCAAGCCGTTTCTCTCAAAGTACTGATTATCAATGTCAGAATACTCGTATTCGTAGGGGTTCATAGAGAGTTTAAAATCCTGAAAGGCAAAGGTATTGGCAAAAGCGAGCTTGCGTTGGGCTTGCGGGTCGGCGGGGTCGCCGTCGTACATGCTTTCGCAAATATCCACGCCATCAGCGGCGAGGGCGATGTCGAAGGTATCGGTAGCCGAACACATCGCAAACATAAAGCCGCCACCGGCCACAAATTCTCGAATTTTTTTCACTACTGCCAGCTTGAGCTGCGATACCTTGGTGAAGCCATATTTTTTGGCCATTTCTTCGTTTTCTCGTTTTTCGCGTACATACCAAGGCTGATTGCGCTGGCTGGCATAAAACTTCCCGTATTGCCCCGTAAAATCTTCGTGATGGAGGTGTAGCCAGTCGTAGAGCGAGAGTTTGGCTTGGAGTACTTCATCATCAAATACGGTTTCGTAGGGAATCTCGGCATAGTTCAGCACCAAGGTTACGGCATCGTCCCAAGGCTGGTTGGTTTTGGGAGAATAAACGGCAATTTTGGGTGCTTTTTCGAGCTTCATTACCTCCATATTGGTACTTACATCGCTTATTTCCTGCGTGATTTGCATATATTGCGCATCGGAGATAATCTGATAGCTCACCCCGCGCACCACCAGCTCCTGCTCCAAAGCAGGCGCATGCACAAAAGCAAAGCTGCCGCCTCGGTAGTTGAGCAGCCAGTCCACTTCGCTGTTTTGTTTGAGCACCCAGTAGGCAATCCCATAGGCTTTGAGATGGTTTTTCTGGTCTTTGTCCATCGGAACAAATATGTATGCAGCCTCCACGGGCAGCAAGCCTATTAAGAAGAAGAGTAAAAGCAAAACACCTTTTTTCATAGTATAGCGGGAGGGTTGAAGAGAATTTTTACAAAAAACCAATATAAGCGTCGGATGCTTCGTTGTATCTGAGCAAGCCTTTGAAAAGCAGATAGATTATTTTTGCTTGCAAATATCTGAACATCAATTACTAACAACTTTAAAAGCTTTTTGTTTTGCGGAGGACTTGTCAAGACACTTGCTTTTGAAACGCTTATTTTTATAAATTTATTCAAAAATCAGGTTGAAGTCAATGAATTTTTTAGAAAATATCCCCGTCGCTTTAGGAGCTATCCGAGAAAATCTCCTCCGCACCATCCTTACAATGCTGATTATCGCTGTCGGCATTATGTCTTTGGTGGGGATTCTGACAGCCATAGACAGTATTCAGGCTTCTGTGGACAATAGCTTTGCCGACCTCGGTGCCAACTCCTTCGACATCCGCCGCAAAGTGGAGCAAGGCAGCCGCCGCCGTGGCATAGAATCTAAGTACTATCCGCCGCTGCGCTATCAGGAAGTGAGCAAGCTGAAAGAGATGCTTTCTTTTTCGGGTACGATGGCGATTTCCACAGATGTATCTTTTACAGCGGAGGTGAAACATCTCTCCAAAAAGACCAACCCCAATACCAGTGTGGTAGGAGGCGACGAAAACTACTTGGCCAAAGGCGGCTACAATCTTGCAGAGGGACGTAACTTCTCGCCCATGGAGTTGCAAAGTGGAGCCAATGTAGCGCTTATCGGCGGTAAAATTGCCGAAGCCCTCTTCGACAAAAAGCCTGCTTCCAACAAAGATATTACCCTTTTTGGGCGAAAATACAAGGTGATTGGCGTACTCGAAACCAAAGGCAGCAATATGGGCGGCGGCGGTGGCGACCGCTCGGTAATCGTGCCCGTCGAAAATGCAAGGGTATTGGTAAGCAGCGAGGGGCAATCTTACAATATCCAAATCAGGCTTTTTAACCCTGTGGAGCTGCCACAAGTAATGGAAGAGGCTACCGGACTGATGCGGCAGATTCGACGCGATGCCCCCGGTGCCGACAGTTCTTTTGAGCTGAGCAAAAGCGAAACCTTGGCCGACCGCCTTGGCGAAGTAACGGGCTACCTCAAAATGGGCGGCGGACTGGTAGGCTTTATTACTTTGATAGGGGCTTCGATTGGCCTGATGAATATTATGCTAGTGTCGGTAACAGAGCGCACTCGCGAAATCGGTATCCGCAAAGCCTTGGGCGCTACGCCGCGCCGCATTCAGGAGCAATTTCTGATGGAAGCCATCATGATTTGTCAGCTGGGTGGGGGCGTAGGGATTGTCTTGGGTATTTTGATTGGCAACTTGGTGGCTTCTTTTATCAGTGCCGGTGGCTTTATTATCCCTTGGCTGTGGATGCTGGTAGGGGTGGCTATTTGTGTGGTGGTGGGAGTGCTTTCGGGTTTTTATCCTTCTTACAAAGCTTCGCGCCTCGACCCCATCGAATCTCTGCGTTATGAATAAGTGAAAAATAGCCAAAAACTTACATATCTTGCTTGCAATTCTATCAAATATTTTAGAAATTTGGCTTTGGGCAAAATTTTTGCTCAAAGCCAGTCAAATTTAAAACTTTACGATTGTCAGCATTCAGCTCGCTTATCAGTTTTTACTTCGCTGTGTAGCAAAAAACAGGCATCTATGTATAAGTAACTTATGAAAGTAAATCTTACACTATTGTTTTTCTTGTTGCTTTTTTGCTCTTGGGCACAAGCCGGAGAAATCGTGGTAAAGGGGGTATATCAGGGCAAAAACCTATATGTACAAAATCCCTTCACTGCCGACAAGTCCCGCTTCTGTACAATGAGTGTGTATGTCAATGACAAGTTGCTCCTCAGTGATCCTAAAACCAGCTCCTTCGAGATTAACCTCTCTTTTTTGAGTATGAACCAAGAGGTAGTAGTGCGCATTGTACATACAGATGGCTGCAAACCGAAGATTATCAATGCAGTGGCCATCAAGCCTAATGATACATTTTTATTTACTTCCTTTATTGTGGACGAAAGTGTAGTTCGTTGGAATGCTACCGGAGAATCGCCCAACAGCGTATATTATCTCGAAAAATTTGTGAACAACAATTGGTTTACCATCAAAACTGTAACCGCCACCCAAAGTGCCCAAGCAGGCATGTATGCCGTACCCGTAAAGCACCCCACGGGCATTACAAAATACCGTGTAAAGCATCAGGAGCGCGACGGACAGATATTTTACAGCCAAACCCTCAGCTATAATGCGGTACAAGAGCAAGTGAAGTTTTATCCTAAAAATGTTACCAATAAAATTTATCTGACCGCCGAAGCTGCTTACGAGATTTTAGATGTAAATGGCAAGCTGCTCTTCAAAGGAAAAGGCAAGGAGATAGATGCCAGCAAGCTCAGCAGGGGGATTTATTACCTAAGTATTGAAGGGCAAGCAGAGAAATTTCTCAAAAAATAAAGCAAAGCCTTCGGCCTCAATGCTCAATATCTAAATGATGCTTGCGGTTTTGTTGTACGTTTTTACTTTCCCAAGCCACTACTTGCGCCAAAGATTGCTGCCTGAAAGGGCAGGCCGACAGCTGACATATTCGGCAAGAATCTGCCGGAAGGCAAGGGTCGCTGTGGATAAACACTTCTGTTTTGGGAATCACCTCATTAAGTACATCTTCTACTTTCTTTACTTCTTCATGGGCTTGCTCAAGCGTATAATAATAGGGCAAGGTGAGGTGGCAGTCCACATGTAGCAAAGCACCGTATTGTATGATGCGGAGGTTGTGAATATCTATCCAAGTAGCGGAGCGGTTTTGCTCCAAGATGTCCACGACTTTGTGAAGCAGCTTGCCATCAGCTTCATCAAGCACGCCCGCCACCGACTGTCGGATGAGCTGCACCCCATGCCAGCCGATAAAAATAGCAAAGCCCATGGCCACCACATTGTCGAGCCAGTCAATATGCGTAAAATAAATCACGGCCAGCCCAATGAGCAATGCCAAGCTGGAGTAGGCATCAGACTGTAGGTGCTGCCCGTCGGCGCGCAGGGTGAGGGAATTATGAGCTTCTCCCTTTCTCTTCAAATATGCCCCCAAGCCAAAGTTTACAGCACCTGCCAAGAGCGTTAGCCCAAAGCCCCAGTCCAAGTTTTGCAGAGTATTGGGTTCTAAAAGCCCCATGACCGACTTGGCCATCATGGCCGCCGCCGCCACCAATATCAATCCTCCCTCAAAGCCTGCCGAGATAAACTCTATCTTGCCATGGCCGTAAGGGTGGTCTTGGTCTTTGGGGCGTGCCGCATACCAAATACTGTAAAGTGCAAAGCTGCCTGCCAAGATATTGACAATAGACTCGAAGGCATCGGTGAGAATGGCATTGGAGCCTGTCAGGAAAAATGCAGCAAACTTGAGCACCATCAGCACAATGCCGATGAGCAAAGAAATACTCAGAATACGAAATTTAAAAGCAAAGCTATTGCTCATGGGCAAATATTTAGAAACCCGCTATCAGCAGGCTGATGTCTTGGTGCGGCAAGCCCAACTTTTTGGCTACGCCCAAGTGGGTGAGTTTCCCTTTGTAGGTATAGATGCTTTTGGCCAAAGGGCGGTCGTGGTGCACGCTTTTGTCCATGCCGCCGTATTCTGCTATTTTGAGCAGCAGAGGCGTAAAAATATTGCTCAGCGCTTGGCTGGAGGTATGTGCCACGCGCGAGGCAATGTTGGGTACACAATAGTGAATTACATCGTGTTTTTTGAAGACAGGCCTTTTGTGGCTACATATTTCGGAGGTCTCGAAGCAGCCCCCTTGGTCTATGCTCACATCAATAATCACCGCATTGGGTTTCATGCGCATCACCATTTCTTCGGTAACAATACAAGGCGAAAAGCCTTCTTCGGGGCGCATAGCCCCAATCACCACATCGGCGCGGGCGATGGCCTCGCTCAGCGCCACGGTATCGAGGGTAGAGGTAAATACTTGCTGCCCAAGTGTGTATTTGAGGCGACGCAGCTTGTAGATATGGTTGTCAAAAATCTTGATTTCTGCACCCAATCCCAGCGCTGTACGCGCAGCGTATTCGGCCACCGTACCCGCCCCGATAATCACCACCTTGGTAGGAGGTACGCCCGTGATACCACCCAAGATAATACCCCGTCCCTTGTTCATGGTATTGAGGTATTCGGCGGCAATGAGCATGACGGTACTTCCGGCAATCTCGCTCATGGCGCGTACCACAGGCATCCAGCCCGATTTGTCTTCGATATATTCAAAGGCCAAGGCCGTAATGCGCTTCTTGTTGAGATGGCCAATGTAGTCGGCGTGGAGCTTGGCCATGGGCAGTGCCGAAATCAGCGTGTGATTAGGCTTCATCATTTCGAGCTCCTCTTGGGAGGGGGGCTCCACCTTGAGTACGATTTGCGAAGAGAAGAGCTTCTGGCGGTCGTATTCTATCTGTGCCCCCGCTTCACTGTATTCTTTATCACTGAAATTGGCAATTTCACCTGCTCCATTTTCTATCAATACCTCGTGGCCATTGGCTACCAATACGGCTACCCCGTCGGGGGTAAGGGCTACGCGGTTTTCAAAAGCTACTCGTTCTTTGGGGATGCCGATGCTGAGTGACTGTCGCCCTTTTTTGATAGGGGCGAGTTGTTCTTGAGGGTAAAGTAGCTGCTCTTTGGCCAGCTCTTCAAAGCCACTGGTTTTGGTCTTCTTACTCATATTTGCTCAGTTGTAAAAGTCGTT
Organism: Thermonemataceae bacterium; assembly: GCA_036788275.1. Lineage (GTDB taxonomy): Bacteria > Bacteroidota > Bacteroidia > Cytophagales > Thermonemataceae > DAIQNQ01. The sequence goes on along the minus strand of DAIQNQ010000054.1, from coordinate 9,404 downwards.
GATGCGAGTTCTCTACAAGAATGTGTATTTGTAGGTATTTTGGGGGAAGCAGGTTGGGAATACGCGAAGCCCATTCGATGAGGCAGCGGCTTTCGGGTGCATAAAAATACTCTTCGTAGCCAATATCAAAGGCTTCTTCTTCGTGGCGCAGGCGATAAAAGTCAAAATGATAAATTTTATGTTGCTGTGCGTCCAAGTATTCATTTACAATAGAGTAGGTGGGGCTTTGTACAGCCTCTTGCACACCGAGCTGTCGGCATATTTCTTTGATGAGGGTGGTTTTGCCAGCCCCCATTTGTCCTTCAAAAAGCCAAATAGTATCATCTTTCCCATAAGCAATCACTTCTTTGGCGATGTGGGAAAGCATTGACAAGTCCTGACAGATAATTTCTTTCATGTAAAAATAAAGGTAGCCAAATATACAAAAAATACCGACTTGTTGAAAGCAAGTATCGGTATTTGTGCGATGGTCGTGGCGTGTAGATTTTTATTTGACAATCTCAAACTCTACTCTTCGGTTCATTTTCTTGTCGGCAGGCGTTAGCTCCGGCACAATGGGGCGCGCACTGCCATAGCCCACTGCCTCGATACGCTCCGGGCGAAAGCCTCCCTTGTCCAATACGTATTTGCGTATGGCATCGGCGCGGGCTTGTGAGAGGCGGATATTGTCTTGCTCATTGCCATCGGAGTCGGTATGCCCCGAAATACGGATTTTGGCGGTGGGGTGGTCGCCCAAGAAGAGTGCCACCTGATTGAGGTCTTTCTCCATATCAGTCAAAATATTGGCACGGTTCGGTTCAAATTCCAAAGAGGCAAATTTCCATTTTTTAAATTTGATAGAAGGCGTTTGAATATGCATAGTGGTATCGCCCACGAGCTTAAATTTCTGCTCGACTCGAAAGAAGTCCTCGCCGGTAATGATGAGCAAATAGTTGTTATTTTTAATCAGGTCGAACTCATAAGAGCCATCGGGGCGCAGGTATTTGGGGGCGATTTCGATACCATTGTCCAAATCTATCACTGCGGCAATGCCCTCGTAGGGGTTGCCTGTTTCGGTATCGGTGAGTGTGCCTGCCAATACACCCGTAGCCGTAGGCTGTGCTTCCATGGGCAGGGGGAAAGATTGCAGGTTGAAATTGTCTTTATCTACGGTATCGGCTTTGGCATAAAACAGCTCTTTGGAGGCGGCATCAATCGTAAAATAATACTCACTGCCTTCGGTATTGACCAAGGGGCCGAGGTTGAGCGGCTCTTGCCAACGCCCAAAAAACTTGAAGGATTTATAAATATCGAAGCTGCCGAAATTGACAATGTGGCCATCGGAGCTAAAATACAGCACATGATATTTGGGATGATAAAAGGGGCTAAGCTCGTTGCGACGTGTATTGACCACCGGCCCCAGATTTTTGGCACGCGCCCAAGTGCCATCGGCTTGCCTGTGGGTATAGTAAATATCTGAAAGCCCAAAGCCACCGATGCGGTCGGAAGCGAAGTAGAGCGTGTCCTCGTTGTGAGAAAGCGCAGGGTGCGAGTCCCAGCTCACACTGTTTACGTTAGGCCCCATATTTTGTACGCGCCAAGTGCTGTCAGCTTGGAGGGTAGCGATATAGAGGTCGCAGTTGCCATAGCCGTCGGGGGCTTCGCAGCGCGAGAAATACACGGTTTTGCCATCGCGGCTGATATGTGCCGAGCCTTCGTTGTAGGGGGTGTTGAGTGCCTGAAACTCCACTGCCAAGTCCCAAAAGTCCTCGTCTCTTTTGGAGAAAAAGATGTCTTCATTGCTGATAGTTTTGGAGCTTTTGAGAGATTTTTTCTCATTGCGCTTGGAAGTAAAAAGCAGAATGTCTTTGTTGATATTGAGCGAGGGGGCATAGTCGGCCTTTTCGGAGTTTACGAGGTCGCCCATATCCAGAAGTACTCCGTGCGGAGGAATGAGCGTATCCACCAGCTTGCGGTATTCTACCAGCTCATAATAATATTCCAAAGGCACGTAGTAGTCTTTGTCATTGACGGTGAGCGAGTCGTAATACAGCTCGATATTTTTTACATCGCCTCCGCGATGGTGTTTGAGCACCAATCGGTAGAGGCTTTTGGCCAGCTCTATGTCGTCGAAAAGCTCCACCATTTTGGCCAAGCGCCAGAGCATGTAGGTATCGCGATAGAAGTTTTCTACGCCAAAATTCATTACGTACTTGTAAAGCAGGGGATACGCTTTTTCCCAGTTTTTGGCGCTGAGCTGCTTTTCAATTTGTTTTAATTCCTTTTCGTTGAAGTAATAAGGTACTTGGTTTACATTTTTGAACTCAAATACGCTTTCACGGCTTTTGGCCAGCACGGGGTCGTCTAATTTAATGACTGATTTGCGCTTCAGATTGTCCACCTGACAAAATGCCACTTGTGCCCCCAGCCATACCATTGCCACACTTATCCATATACAAAATCTCACAAAACGAGCGTTAATCATATTTTAACCGATTGAATATTCAAGTTTTAAAATTAAGAAAAAAAATAACACGAAAGTCAAAACCCCTTGCACAAACGTATTTTCGGGCAGAGGGGTTTTGGCACAAGACTTGACTTGATGACTTTTGCCAAAATTGTAGCGCTTCGTGTCAGAAAAATAGCCGAATAAGCTAAAGAAGTGCTGACAAATTTCGTACTTTTGTGAGTAATTTTATCTTTCATTCCCTTAAAAAGCATCAAATTTCACAAGAAACCTGTTTGCAAATACCTTGTCGCATTGCAAAAATGCGCAAGTGTTCTTATATCAAGCCGATAATCCTCGCAATCATCAATGAATTACAAAAATCCTTTCTTTCAGTATATGCTTCCCGATGTATCCAACGATGAAGCCGTAGAAATTGTACCTTTGCTCTCTGAAGACGATGTGAATGAACTGGCCAACAGCGACGATTTTCCAGAGCTTTTGCCCATTTTGCCTGTACGCAATATTGTGCTTTTTCCCGGAGTAGTCATTCCCATTACTGTTGGGCGCAAAAAATCCATCAAATTAGTAAAAAAAGCCTATAAAGGCGACCGCATCATTGGGGTAATGGCACAGCAACGCGAAACCCTCGACGACCCGGGCACCGACGATTTGTACAAGACAGGTACCGTAGCACAAATCTTGAAGATGCTTGTAATGCCTGATGGCAATACCACGATTATTGTACAGGGGCGCGCCCGTTTTCAGCTCGAAAAAGTAGCTGGCGAAGAGCCTTTCATGACGGCCAAGGTGAAAGTACTACCGGAGAACTTTCCTGCCAAAAATAAAAAAGAAGCCAAAGCAATGATGTCGTCGCTCAAGGAGTCGGCTTTGAAAATTCTGCGCCTCAACCCCGAAATTCCCCAAGAGGCGCAAATCGCCTTAGACAATATCGAGAGCATCTCTTTCCTGACACATTTCCTTTGCTCCAATATCAATGCAGAGCTGATAGACAAGCAAAAGCTGCTCGAAACCGACGAGGGCATGACGCGCGCCACGCTGCTTCTCGAGTATATGTCCAGAGATATTCAGCTGCTTGAACTCAAGCACGAAATTCAAAACAAAGTACATTCCGACCTCGACCAACAGCAGCGCGATTACTTCTTGCGCCAGCAAATGAAGGTACTCCAAGATGAGCTTGGCTACGAATCGGGTGTGGTAGAAGTAGAAGAGCTGCGCGCCAAAGCCGCCAAGAAGAAATGGCCGCAAGCAGTAGCCCAACACTTCGAGAAAGAACTCGGCAAGATGATGCGTGCCAATCCGGCCTCGCCTGAATACCCCATTGCCCTCAATTATATAGAGTTACTTTTGGATTTGCCTTGGCAGGAATTTACCAAAGACGACCTCCAGCTCAAGCACGCCCAAGCCGTACTCGACGAAGACCACCACGGCCTCGAAAAAGTAAAAGAGCGTATTTTGGAATATCTGGCTGTACTCAAACTTAAAAATAACCTGCGCAGCCCGATTCTGTGCCTCTATGGCCCTCCGGGCGTAGGCAAAACCTCGCTGGGGCGCTCTATTGCCAAAGCCTTGGGGCGCAAGTATGTCAGAATGTCATTGGGAGGCGTACACGATGAGGCCGAAATACGCGGCCACCGCAAAACCTACATCGGAGCAATGCCGGGCAAGGTAATCCAAAATATCAAAAAAGCGGGCAGTTCCAATCCTGTATTTATTTTAGATGAAATAGACAAACTCAATTCCGACTTCCGTGGCGACCCCTCCTCGGCCTTGTTGGAGGTGTTGGACCCCGAGCAAAACAGTACTTTTGTGGACAATTACATGGAGGTGGAATACGACCTCTCGCAGGTGATGTTTATTGCCACGGCCAACTCTCTGGACACGATTCAGCCTGCCCTGCGCGACCGTATGGAGATTATCGAAATCAGTGGTTATACTGTTGAAGAAAAGCTGGAAATCGCCAAAAAGCACTTGGTACAGAAGCAGCGCAAAGAGCACGGCCTCCAAGCCAAACAACTCAAATTTGAAGAGGCAGCCCTGCGCAAAATAGTCGAAGACTACACCCGCGAGTCGGGCGTAAGGCAGTTGGAGCGCCAAATAGGCGCAGTGGTACGCAAAATCGCCAAGGCCATCGCCATGGAAGAGGCTTATCCCAAGACCATCAAGGTAAAAGATGTGGTAGCACTGCTGGGTGCGGAGCGCTTCGAGAAAGAAGTGTATGAACAAGAAGCTGCCGCAGGTGTGGTAACGGGCTTGGCTTGGACTTCGGTAGGCGGCGAAATCCTCTTTATTGAGGCCATCTTGAGCCGTGGCCGCGGCAAGCTTACACTCTCAGGGCAGCTGGGCGATGTGATGAAAGAATCGGCCACTACGGCCTTGTCGTACCTAAAAGCCCAAGCCGAAGGCCTCCAAATAGACCATCGTGTATTCGACCATTTCGACTTGCACGTACACGTTCCCGCAGGAGCAGTACCCAAAGATGGCCCTTCGGCAGGCATTACCATTTTTACGGCTCTTGCTTCTATTTTCACGCAGCGCAAAGTAAAAGAGCGCATTGCCATGACAGGTGAAATCACGCTGCGAGGCAAAGTGCTGCCCGTAGGAGGGATTAAAGAGAAGCTCCTTGCCGCCAAAAGGGCAGGGGTAGAAGAGGTGATACTCTCTGTGAAAAATAAGCGAGATATAGATGAGATTCCGGCCAACTATCTGCAAGGTTTAAAAATTCACTACGTAAATCACGCCGAAGAAGTATTGAACTTGGCCCTGAGCGAGGAGAAAGTACTACGACCGGTGGATTTGAGCATTCAGGAGAATAAAAAAATAGAGGCATAAGCCAAACTACAAGCTTCTGGAAGATTACCTGCTAAAAATTATCAATTTTAGTAGGTAATCTTTTGCATAATATCACTATGTTTGTAGGAAAACAAAATTTTTGTAGTATATTCAAGGCACTAAGCCAAAGCTTTGCTTAGATGCTTACCTTATCCAGAAAATAGATTCTTGCTTTATGTCGAAAAGCCTTGGTATCATAGTAGTTTTGCTTGCTTGTACTTTTACAAGTTTTGCTCAAAGCGATAATCAAGCCGCCAAAAACTACGTGTATTATCCGGTATTTATTTATAATTTCTGTAAGTACATTCAATGGCCCAACCAAGGCGACGAGATTGTGATAGGGGTATTGGGCAATTCTCCGGTGATTCCCCAGCTCCAGCGTATGGCCAATGCCAAAAGCACTCCTACGATGCGTTTTGTGATTCGGAAGTTCAATACCGAAGAGGAAGTAGATGCTTGTGATGTGCTTTTTTTGCCCAACAGCTTCGAGCCTGACATAGAGTTGCTCTACAAACAAATAGAAAACAAGCCGATTCTTTTTATTACTGAAAACGAGAAGTACATTCGCAAGTACAGCGCCATCAACTTTATTATCGTAAAAGGCAAGCCCCTTTTCCAAATGAATCGCCGCCAAATGGCCAAGTCGAGGCTCAAAGTATCACAAAAGTTGGTGAGCTTGGCGATTGTCATTTAGTCATTGCATTATGCGATTTTTCCGTATCCGTATTATTTTTTTCTTTTTTTGGGTGCTTGCACTGCCCGTATCGGCACAGATAGGCGGCCAGCGAGGATTTGAGTTTCTGCGCCTGCCCTCGCATACACGTACCGTGGCCTTGGGAGGGATGAATGTAAGCTTGGCGCAGCAAGATATCAACAGCTTCCTGCAAAATCCCGCCCTTTTGGATAGCAGCATGCACCAGCAAGCAGCCCTCAATTTTACCTCTTTCTATACAGGCGTACCACATAGCTCCTTGGCTTACGGCCACCACCAAGAGGGCTTAGGCACTTTTGCCTTGGGCTTGCAGTATATCCATTATGGTACTTTTGAAGAAACCGACCCCACAGGTGCGGTATTGGGCACTTTTACGGCCAGCGATTTTGCCCTGACGCTCGGCTATGCACAGCGCCAAGGGCCTTTTGGGGCGGGTATCAATATGAAATTGGTAGGCTCGCAACTGGCAGGCTACAATGCTTGGGCGATGGCTTGGGATATTGGGGGCACTTTTCGACACCCCGAACAAGACCTGAGCATCGGCTTGGTACTGAAAAACGTAGGCTTTACATTAAGCTCTTTTACAGGCGAAGCAGTGGCGCTGCCCTTCGACATACAGGCGGGCATCTCCTTTAAGCCTACTTATATGCCACTACGCTTCTCTATCACGGCGCATCACCTCTACCGCTTCGATATTGCCTACAACGACCCCTTGCTCAATACCCGCTTCGACCCGCTCACGGGCGCGCCTATCCGCAATGAGGTGAGCTTTGCCGACCAGCTCTTCAGGCACATGGTTTTTGGTACGGAGTTGCTTTTGCATCGTAATTTTCACCTGCGTTTCGGCTACAATCACTTGATACGAAGAGAGCTGCAAGTAGAAAATGGAGGCGGCTTTACGGGCTTCTCAGGAGGCTTGGCCTTTCGGGTGCGCGGCTTTGAGTTTGCTTTTACCAGAGCCACTTACCACGCTGCCGGAGGGCGCAATTATGTATCTTTGATGACCGACATCGGGCGCTTCTGGCACTAAAAAAATCCAATCTGCCCGAAACCACATCAGACAGATTGGACAATCAATGCAGCTTACTGCTTACATCAAGTCAGAAAGCTTAAAAGTTTTGCCATCAGTTTTGGCATTGGCCGTGAGAAGCACCTTGCCCGGACGGCCTTTGTCGGATACATACAGTTTGTCGCCTTCTTCCAAGCAAAACTCTCTTTGTACACCATTATTCAAAGGCGAAGTGCCTTTGCCTGTATGCAGGGTAATGGAGCCTCCGGTATCATTCTTTATTTTAAAACAGATTTTGCCTTGGGGGCTGTCAGTTTTGGGAAGCGCTTGAGGCGCAGCAAAAGCACTGAACAAGACAAAGGAAAACGCGAGGGCTACTTGCAATAAGATTTTCATAAGAATAGAAATTTTGATTGAACTGAATAATACATTTATGATGATGTTACAAAGCTAAGCACCCTCCGAAAGTTTTTGGCAATGCTTTTATGAATCAGCCTTTTTGATTGACCAAGCCCCTGATTTATTTCATAAGTCTAGTGGCGGTATTATGATTTTATGAACTTTTAGGCATTGTCGCCCAGAGTGAAAAGCCTTTTGTATTGAAAATAAGCACTTTGCTGTTTGATGCACTTCCAAGAAGGTGAAAGGTGCTTTGGCAGCTTTAGACTTTTTTAGTAATTTTCACCATTCAATATTCAAAACCAACCTTTACTTAAAACTTGTTTTTCGATGAATATACAAAGAGTATTAGGGATTTTCCTGCTGTTTTTGGGCCATGCCCTATCGCTTCAGGCACAGTCTGGCTTGCTGCAATCTGGCCCTATGCTGGGCTACTCCGACATGCGAGAGGTAGCACTTTGGGTACAAACCAAAGCCGCCGCCAAAGTGAAGTTTGCTTATTGGGAAAAAGGAAAGAAAGACGGTAAAAAATTTACAGAAGAGCTTCTTACCCAAAAGCAAAATGCTTTTACGGCTACGCTCCCCGCTGAGCTACTGGAACCCGGACTGCAATATGAGTATGAGCTCTACATCAACAACAAAGTAGAAAAGCTGCCCTATCCTCTGGAGTTTCGCACGCAGCCTATTTGGCGTTGGCGAGGCGATGCCCCCGACTTTAAGTTTGCTATCGGGAGTTGCATATATGTAAACGACCCTCCTTACGACCGCCCCGGCAAGCCCTATGGCAGCAATTTTGAAATATTCGATGCCATTCATGCCCAAAAGCCCGATTTTATGCTCTGGCTCGGCGACAATACCTACCTCCGCGAGCCCGACTGGAATACCCGAAGCGGCATTTTCTATCGTTATACACATAGCCGCTCTTTGCCATCTCTTCAAAAACTATTGGCAGCTACGCCTCATTATGCCATCTGGGACGACCACGACTTCGGCCCTAACGACTCCGACGGCAGCTTTGCCCTGAAACATGTGGCCGAAGAAGCCTTCAAAAGCTTTTGGGCAAATCCTAATTATGGTGTAGCTGCCGAAGGAAAAGGTATTACGGGCACTTTTGAGTGGGCTGATGTACAGTTTTTCTTGCTCGACGACCGCTACTTTCGCACCGCCAACCGCAATCCCGCAGACGATAGAGCCATGATTGGCAAAGCCCAACGCGATTGGCTTATCAATGCTTTGGCTGCCAGTACGGCGACCTTCAAAATTGTGGCCATTGGCGGGCAAGCCATGAGTCCTGTGGCAGAAAAAGAAAACTGGGCAACCTATCCCGAAGAGCAAAAAGCAGTGATAGAAGGCATCAAAAAGGCGAAAATAGAAGGAGTGCTCTTTCTCTCCGGCGACCGCCATTTTACAGAACTTACCAAAAGGGTAGAAGAGGGCTTTTATCCCCTTTATGATTTTACCTCTTCGCCGCTCACTTCGGGTGCAGGCAGCCCGGGCAAGAGTGAAAACAATACTTTCAGAGTGCCCAATACCTTGGTAGGCAATCAACAAAATTTTGGGATTATCGAAGTAAAAGGCACACAAAAAGAGCGAAAGCTTATTTTGCATACCCTCGACAAAGACGGCAAAGAGGTTTGGAAACACGAAATATCAAGAAAAGAATTGAGTCTTCCTTAGTTTAAAAAGTATAAAATAAGCTTAAGAAAGTGCATACACCGCCTCCGGCCAAAGCCGGAGGCACTAACGAGAAGCCTTCTTTATCAAGGACTAAGCTTTTTGGAGATTCTTTTTATAAAAAAACCGAAATAAATATTTGCAAGTATAAAAAAAGCCTCTAAATTTGCACTCCTATTCAGCAAGGAAGTTTAGCTCAGCTGGTTCAGAGCATCTGCCTTACAAGCAGAGGGTCGGGGGTTCGAATCCCTCAACTTCCACAAAATACAAAATTCCCTTCAGCAAGGAAGTTTAGCTCAGCTGGTTCAGAGCATCTGCCTTACAAGCAGAGG
>DAIQNQ010000053.1:16570-18044 GCA_036788275.1 Thermonemataceae bacterium | reverse complement strand
CAGGGAAAATTATGGCAACGCAATTACTACGAACACATCATTCGCAATGAAAAATCATACGAAAACATTGCCCATTACATCCTGAACAATCCTGCCAAATGGTATCAGGACAAGTTTTTCAATAAATGAACAACCGGACAATCAAGATATTTTTGTTAAGGTCTTGACACATTTATGGGAGTACCCTCTTTGGCAAAAGCTTTCGGCTTAGCTTGAACAGCTCCATCACTACCAAAATACTGGCGGCAGTGGCAAATACCTTGAGCCACTCATCGAAGCTCACCGGAGATATTTTTAGGATTCTCTGAGCAAAGGGCATAAACATCGCCCCAATGTGCAGCAAATGCGCCAGCACCACGCCGCCTACCAACACCCAATTGTAATGCAGCGGTATCGTAAAGGTAGAATGGCGCTCGGAGCGTGCATTGAAGGTGTGGTAGTTTTGCAAAAGCACCATCAACAAAAGCACAATATTGCGCGCCTGCTCTTCGGCATAGCCAAGGTTTTCTAACAAATGGTACCACAGCCCGAAGGAAATCAGCCCGATGGTGAGCGAAGATACCACCAAGCTTTGCACCATAATTTTATCAAAAATATTTTTGCTCATGGCCTGAGCTTGCACCTTCATCACACTCTTCTCCCCTTTTTCAAAAGCCAGCGCCACATCTTGCACCCCATTGGTTACCAGATTCAGCCAAAGCAGCTGATTGGCCAAGAGCGGAATAGGCAGATTGAAAATCAAAGCCAATAGGATAATCATAATCTCGGCAATGCCACAAGAGACCAGCAGGTAAATCATCTTGCGGATATTGGAGTAGGTATAGCGTCCCTCCTCTACACCTGCGGCAATACTACTAAAATTATTATCGGTAACAATAATGCTGGCGGCTTCTTTGGCCACATCGGTACCATAGCCCATGGCCACGCCGATATTGGCCGATTTGAGTGCGGGCGCATCGTTTACGCCATCGCCTGTTACGGCTACAAAATGTCCTATTTTTTTGAGCGCCTCTACTATTTGTTGCTTTTGGAGGGGACTTACACGGGCAAAGACCTTTTTCTGCTCCACGATGCGGATAAAGTCTTCCGGTTTGGCAAGCTCATAGTCGGGCATATCTTTGCCCTGAATCACCTCTGCCTCTGTATGGGCAATGCCCAGCTCACAGGCAATGGCCAAGGCCGTGGCAGGGTGGTCGCCAGTTACCATGGCCACTTCTATACCCGCTTGGCGGCAGAGTGCAATGGCACTTTGGGCTTCGGGCTTGATGGGGTCTATGAGTGCCAGCAGCGCCAAAAGCTCCAAAGGAGGCAGCGCCTCGCCTTCGGAGGGCGCGGCAAGTGCTTGTGCCAAAGCAATCACCCGAAAGCCCTGCTTGGCCAAGCGTTCTACTTCTTGCTGCGTGGCTTCGGCTTGGGCATTATTTTGCATAGCAGATGCCAAAGCCTCAAAAGCTCCTTTGAAGGCTGCTTTTTG
>DAIQNQ010000053.1:12714-16470 GCA_036788275.1 Thermonemataceae bacterium | reverse complement strand
ACCACCAAAAACATATACAAAAGCTCGTGGCCTTCCCATACCCCAATGGCAAAAATCAGCAAGCTGGCCAGCAGCACCATCCAGCTGAGCTTTTGGGTGAAGCGCTCCATCTTTTGCATCAGTGGCGTTTGGGTTTCTTGGGTGCTTTGCATATTTTCGGCAATTTTCCCAAGCTCTGTTTGCAAGCCTGTGGCCACTACCAGCCCGAGGGCACGCCCGTGTATCACGGTAGTGCCTGCATAAGCCATATTTTTGCGGTCGCCGATGGGAATTTCCGCCTCTTCGATAGCCTCTGTTTGCTTAAAAATCGGCATGGATTCACCCGTGAGCAGGGCTTCTTCGATACTGAGGTGGTGGCTTTGGAGCAGGCGTATATCGGCAGGCACTTTTACCCCCGACTCTAAGGCCACCCAATCGCCGGACACCAGCGCTTCAGCATCGAGCAGCGTGGGTTGGCCGTCGCGCCAAACCTTGGCCTTGATACGTACCATTTGCTGGAGGGCAGAGGCGTTTTTTTCGGCATTCCACTCTTGGAGCGTACCTATCAGGGCATTTACAAAAAGTACGATACCGATGAATACCGCGTCTATCCACTCTCCTACCACTACCGAGATAATGGCCGCCAAAAGCAAAATATAAATCAGAGGGCTTTTGAACTGATGCAGGATAATCATTGCCAAGCTCAGTTTTTTTCCGGCGGGCAATCGGTTGTAGCCGTATTTTTCTAAGCGCTGCGTGGCCTCTGCTTGGCTTAAGCCTTGGGAGGTGGCTTGGAGTTTTTCAAATACTTGTTTTTCTGTAAGCTGATGAAAGTGCATGTTCTTTAAACCAGATTTGATGAGCAATAGCACAAAACTACTCGCTAAGCATCACTCATCAAATGACAATTCTCATTTTACCAAACGTTCGAGGGTTTGACGAATGAGGGCATCTACGGTTTTGTCGGGATTTTTAGAAAATTCTCCCGTAATACGATTGGCCAAAATGGCATTCAGCGAAATCATCTGATGCCCCAGCAGGCGCGCCAAAGCATAGTATCCGGCAGTTTCCATCTCGAAATTGGTGAGCCAAAAATCTTCCTCGTGAAAGTAGCTGAGGGTGCGTATCAACTGCGGATACTGAATCGGCAAGCGCAACAAACGTCCCTGCGGTGCATAAAAGCCGGGAGCAGTCAGGGTATTGCCCGCCAACATATCAAAGGCCAAGCGGCTGCGCAGTCCCTCGTCGCCTTTTACACAGTAAGGGCGAAAAGGCAGTGACAAAGTTTCTTGTATTTTTTGGCCCATGCGCTGTTCAAAATCATCTTGTGGCAATTGGTAAAAGCACATCAACGTATCCAAGCCGATGGCATAGTCAGAAGCTACGAAACTGTCTATCCCGATGGCCGCCTGCAAGCTGCCCGAAGTGCCTACCCGTACGATTTGCAAGCTGCGATGCGCTTCGCGGGCTTGCCTTTTTTCAAAATCTACATTCACAATGGCATCCAGCTCGGTAAGGAGGATTTCCACATTGTCGGTGCCCATGCCGGAGGAGATTACCGTTAGGCGCTTGCCCTTATAAAAGCCCGTATGCGTAATAAACTCACGCTTGTTCATCTCAAACTCCACCTTGTCGAAGTATTGGGTTACTTTGTGTACACGGCTGGGGTCGCCCACGGCAATGATGGTATCGGCAATATGCTCCGCACGGAGATTGAGGTGATAGATGCTTCGATCTTTATTGAGGATAAGGTCTGCTTCGGAGAAGTGTTGGCTCATAGCGAAAAATTAAGGTAGGCCTAAAAATGATTAACAATAGCTTTTTGTTCGTGTTAAAGTTAAGGACAAAGGCTTTAGGAAGCAATTTTTACATAAAAAAACGCCTGCCTCGGTATATCAGGGCAGACGTTTTGGAGAGAAACAATAAGAAAATATTGTCTAATTGGCGATAGGCTTCACTTCGTAGCCTTCTTTGCGGAGCAGGGCAATCACGCCTTTTTCGCCGCCCAAGTGGCCTGCACCCACGGCAAAGAAGGTGGACTTTTCTTGTGCCATACGGCTCATTACGGGAATCCAGTTCAGGTTGCGCTTTTCTAAGAGCGAGGCTTCAAAGTTTTCTAATTCCCCACTTTGGCGGGCTATCAGTTGGTACAAAGCCTCCACATTTTGGGAGCGATACACTTGGAGCAGCTCTGCAAAAGAATCTTTGGCTTTTTGAAAATCATCGGCCATCTCCACGAGCATTTTGGCTTGCTGCTGAAGCGGGATTCCGTCGGCAGCGGCTATTTGGTCTTGTACTGTTTCTACTCCTTTGATGCCTTTTTGCTGCTCTTTGGCAAGCTGCATCAGGCGCTCTTCGTAGCCTGCCACGGCGCAGCTCAACAGCTTGGGCAAGGTGAAAGAATTAGCAAAGAAGGGCTTTATACGCTCTATCATGGCAATGTTCATTTGGATAGAATCTTTGAAAAAGTTTTTCACTTTGTTGTATTCTTCCTCAGTGAGCAAAGTTTTGAGCGACTGATTGTCGGGCATCATCAGGCCTTTCATCAACTCCATATTCATTTTGGGGTCGCTCATGTCTATTTCCAGTGCCAACTGCTCGCTTTGGGCAAACTTCGCGCGGAGGTTTTCGCTTAGCTGGAGGTCGTCTTTGCAGAGCATGTGTATGGTACCGAAGAGATAAGAAGGCTTGGCCAAGTCCTTGCCCGAAATCTCCCAAAGCAAGGTGGCCGTAGGTGCTGCATTCGCTTCTTTCTGTTTTTGCTTTTGTTTTTGTGCCAACAAATTATGAGAAAGTAGCCATCCCAGCAGAATTCCCACCAAAAGTGTAATTTTATTCATAGAGTTTTGCTACAAAAGATTTTTTTGAAGTATTAGTGAGAAGTATGAGGACTTTATTACAAGCATATCCAAAAAAAAATGTAAAATTGCAAAAGCAAACGCACGCATCATTTAGCTCTTTTACATACACAATGAAATCCCTTTCCAAAGCAGACATCATCGCCCAATACGACCCCAACGGCGTAGGGCTTGCAGACCAGCTCTTCGGCCTGCCCTTCGATACAAACAATGCCGATTTGGTCATCATTCCCGTGCCTTGGGAGGTTACGGTATCATACAGCGCAGGCACCGCCTATGCCCCTTCCGATATTTTGGCGGCCTCTACGCAGGTGGACTTGTTTGATGCTGATATTCCGCGAGCTTGGCAGCTGGGTATTGCGATGCAAGAGGTAGATGACGAATGGATGGAAACCAGCGAAACGCTCCGTCAAGAGGCCGAAGAGTATATCCTTTGGCTCGAAGAAGGCAGCCCTCAGCAAGACAGCGCCGCTTACTTGCAGGAAATCCCAGAAATGATTAATAAAGAAGCGCATCGTCTCAATGAATGGGTGAAAGAAAATGCCCTCAAAGTACTCAAACAAGGCAAAATGGTGGCCTTGCTTGGAGGCGACCACAGCACACCACTCGGCTTGATGCAGGCCTTGGCCACACAATACACCTCTTTTGGCATATTGCAGATAGATGCCCACGCCGACCTCCGCGAGGCTTACGAGGGCTTTGAGTTTTCGCACGCCTCTATTATGTACAATGCCCTGAAGATTCCCCAAATCACCAAATTGGTACAAGTAGGTATCCGCGACTACTGCGAAGAGGAGGCTCAAATGATGCAAGCCCAGCCGGAGCGTATCCACTGCTTCTTCGACCAAGCCCTCAAAGAAGCCCAATACCAAGGCAGCACTTGGCACCAGCTCTGTGAGCAAATTATTGCCCAACTGCC
>DAIQNQ010000053.1:0-12614 GCA_036788275.1 Thermonemataceae bacterium | reverse complement strand
AAGCTTTGCAATTGGATGGGCGTGTCGCAAGGCAAGCTCAAGGCATTGTAAATGTGCCTTTGATATAGTTTTTACCTGAATATTTGATACTATGGTTTTCTTTCTCATTGTGATTTTAGTGGTGCTGGCGCAGAGCTTCTTCCCTTGGTGGACGATGCCCTTGGTCTGCTACATCGTATCTGTCAGCTTGGGCAAAAGTGCTTGGGGCACTTTCTTTTCTGCCTTTTTTGCCGTGTTTTTTGTGTGGGCGGTCAAGGCCTTTTGGGCTGATATCCAAAACGACCAGATTCTCTCGGAGCGTATGGGACAAATGCTCAGCATTTCCGGCGAGTGGCTCTTTATGATTTCGGCGGTCTTTGGAGCTACCGTAGGCAGCTTGGCTGCTTTGGCAGGCTATTATACCAAGTCCATCTTCCTGAAGAAAAAAAGCCAAGCGCCCCTTTCCAGAGCTACTTTTTCTTAGTTTAGCGCATTAGCGTAAAGCTGGCCTCAGGCTTGTCTTTTTGCCGAAGAGGCGCGTCCTCAAGGAGGCGCTCTTCTTCTATCCCAAAGCGCAGAAAAAAGTCTTTAATAGCACGCTGACGAGCCGCCGCCACCGAAGTTTGCTCTTGCGGTGTATAATTAGCTGTAATTTTGAGCAGCAGTTCGGGATATTTGAGCAGCACTTTTACCATTTCGCTGAGTGCTTCTTCGGCCTCCGGCTCTAAGAGGCTGCTTTTGGATTGAAACAAAATATTTTTTCTGAATACATCTTTTTCGGAGGCGGCCAATTTGTAGCCCATCGGCTGCCCCATAATGATAATCGGCTCTCTGATGAGTACCGTCGTACCATTGCTTTTTTCTGTGCGATTTTTACTGCCGCGGCGCAGCAGCTCTTCCCCTTCTTCATTGTTGCTGATAAGCGGCTCGCTGTCAGGTTTATTTCTGTCTGGAGGGTTTCTGTTCTTCTTCTTTCTTCGCCCCGTATCCCAAAGTTTTCGCCAGCCGATGGTCAGCTCCAAGGCATTACTGCTTTCGCGAAGGGGTATTTGATTGCTAATACCCAAATCATAACTGATACTGAAAACATAATCAGGTTGCTCTATTTGCAAGGCTGCTACGGCCACGCCCGATGGCCTGTACCAAAGCCCCAAGGCCATAGCTCCTTCTTTCACAAGGCTGCCCGGGCGGTTTTGTGGTGGAAAGAGGTAGCGTGCCATCAGACCGGCCTGCCAGTCTTGTTGATTGCCCCTTTGAATAAATCGAAAAGTAGGATGCAGCTGCCAATACATGTCCTGATAGGCCAGCCATTCGCCCGTAAGCTGCAAGGCGATGGGCACAGGAGCGATTTCCTGATAAAAAGACATACTGGGGCGATTGAGGGCATACAAGGCCAAGCCCAACTGATAGGCTTTTTGGCCGTTTTCATTTTCTTTATAAAAAAGCAAACCAGAGTTTACCACCGGAAAGGCATCGTTGAATACACCCACCTCCTCGCCGAGGTCATTTACATCAAAGCCATTCAAAAAAAGCGTTTCGGTAGTTACCTTCGAGGCATCAATGCCCCTGATATAATAGCCTCCCTGCAAGCCAAAGCTCAGGAAATGCTCCTCCGACAGAGGCAAGTTATAAGCCAAATGCCCCAACAAGGCGGTGGTACGAAAAGAATTGTTGGCACCGGAGTTTTCGTTGAGCAAAGCCACTCCAAAGCCTCCGGTACGCCTTTTCTCTCGTTTATTAAAAAAAGGAGTGCCAAAAGAAAGCGCCGGAGTCGTAAAGCTCTCGCCCGCTCCTACACGTTGCTGTCGAAAATTCAGCAAGGCGTGGGTCTCATTTTGGCTCGCCACAATGGCCGGATTGGTGAGTGCCGGGGTAAGGTGGTACTGCGAAAAATACACATTCTGCCCATACAAACAGCTCCAAAAGCCTTGTAAGCATAAAAGACAAAGTGTGATTTTCGTATAAAGCCTCATCAAGATATTTCGTACAGTGCCTACATCAAGATGATGCAGCCAAGCAAATTTATAAAAAAACTTAACCCAAGAAGCTTATTTCCAAAAGCGCCCACAAAAACTTTGCAAGTTTGCTGCAAGCAAAAGTATCTTTACACTTGCCACAAACAATACATCTTTCTTGGGCACGTTCTTTAGGGAAAGTTTGCCTATCCCAAATATTTTCTCCATTTTTGAGGCGCTGTATGAATTGGTCACGCCAAGAAATGCCCCCTCTTAGAATTTTTGTAAGAATGAATATGTTTCTCACATGGTATTTTTACAAAATCTTAATCCAAAACCTATATGTCTGAAGTCATTGAAAGAGTAAAATGTTTAATCATCGGCTCAGGTCCTGCGGGCTATACAGCCGCCATTTATGCTGCCCGCGCCGGTCTAAACCCCCTGCTTTACACAGGCATGCAGCCCGGAGGCCAGCTTACCATTACCAATGATGTAGAAAACTACCCGGGCTATCCCGATGGCGTAATGGGCCCCAAAATGATGACCGATTTCCAAAACCAAGCTGCCCGCTTTGGTACAGATATTCGCTCTGGCATGGTTACTGCCGTAGAGCTGCACGGAGATATCAAGAGAGTTACGGTAGATGAGCACAAAATCATCGAAGCCGAAACTGTGATTATCTCTACCGGAGCTTCGGCCAAATGGCTGGGCATCCCCTCCGAAGAAAAACTCAATGGCAAGGGAGTATCGGCTTGTGCTGTATGCGATGGCTTCTTTTTCCGCAATCAAGAAGTAGCCATTGTAGGTGGAGGTGATACTGCCTGCGAAGAAGCCAGCTACTTGGCCAAACTTTGCCAAAAAGTATATATGATTGTACGCCGCGACCAGCTCAAGGCATCGCTCATTATGCAGCAGCGTGTGATGAACAATCCCAAGATA
Organism: Thermonemataceae bacterium; assembly: GCA_036788275.1. Classification (GTDB taxonomy): domain Bacteria; phylum Bacteroidota; class Bacteroidia; order Cytophagales; family Thermonemataceae; genus DAIQNQ01. The sequence goes on along the minus strand of DAIQNQ010000053.1, from coordinate 9,741 downwards.
GAAATTCTCTGGAACAGCATCACTGATGAGATTCTGGGTGAAGAGGCCGTAACGGGTGTGCGCCTCAAAAACAGCGAAACAGGAGCGCTTCGCGAAATTGCCGTGTCGGGCTTCTTTGTAGCCATTGGCCACAAGCCCAATACAGATATATTCAAAGGACAATTGGAGATGGACGAAAATGGCTATCTCATTACCGAAAAAGGCTCTACGCATACCAATATTGAAGGCGTATTTGCTTGCGGCGATGCCCAAGACCACGTGTATCGGCAAGCCGTAACAGCAGCAGGCACCGGCTGTATGGCCGCCCTTGATGCGGAGCGATATTTGGTAGCCAAAGAGGTGGTTTTCACTAATCAGTAGAAGAATGATCCAAATGAACAAAGGCTACTCGGTAGGGCGCTTACAAGCCGCCCTGCTGACAGTCATACTATGTATTGCTTTCTCTCAAATTACTTTTGCTCAGGAAACAAAATTCAAGAATGATACCCTCTCCATCAAAAAAAAAGATGGACAGGACAATCCCCCTATCAAAGACAAGCAAGCGCAGCCACAAGACGACAAACAAGGGAAAGATTTTGACCCTAAGCGCCAGTTGAGCATCGTATCGGAAGATACCACGACCATCAATGAAGACTTCACCTCGGTGATTCAGGTATCCGACTTTTTGAAGATAGACTGTGTGTGGGTCAAGGCTGCCGAATATTATTCTGTATGGAATTCCAAATATATCAATCCTTATAATATCAATCCGGCTTCTTTCAAAGATACGATTCGCCTCAAACTCTACGATGAAGAAAGAGAGCAGTATTGGGCAAAGCCCTTGGAGCGCATTGTGGTTACCTCTGTGTTTGGCTACCGCTGGCGGCGCTTCCATCACGGTGCCGACCTGAGCCTCAAAATGGGTGAGCCTATCTCGGCACTTTTCGATGGGATTGTACGCATTGCCGGATTCGACAGGGGCTATGGCAACTACGTGGTGATGCGGCATTATAATGGCCTCGAAACCCTCTACGCCCACATGTCGAAAGTTACCAGCGAAGTAGGGCAGGTCATCAAGGCAGGCGAGCAAATCGGCTTGGGAGGCTCTACGGGCTGGAGTACAGGGCCGCATTTGCACCTTGAGATACGCTATGCCGGAAGTACCCTCAACCCTTTTGAGGTATGCGATTTTTACGATTCAGAAAACCTTATCCGAAGCCAATACTATTATATTACGCCACGCAGCTTCAAGCACTTGGGCGTGGGCGGGCCTACCAAAACCGTAGCGGGCAGCGCCAACAAAAAAGAATACACACATATTGTGCGCTCCGGCGATACGCTATCGGGCATTGCACGGCGCTATGGAGTGTCTATCAAGTACCTCACTAACCTCAACCGCATTTCAATAAATAGTACCTTGCGGGTAGGGCAACGTATCAGAATTCGGTAAGATTTTTATACAATTTTTCTCTTGTACCAAGCTTCCTTATGACGCTCAAACTTGATATTTTGGTGCTTGCCGCCCATCCCGACGATGCCGAGTTGGCTTGCTCCGGCACTATTGCCAAACACATTGCACAAGGCAAAAAAGTAGGAATTATAGACCTTACCGAAGGGGAATTGGGTACGCGCGGCTCGGTGCCTGCTCGCTATGAAGAAGCTGCCCTTGCCTCAAAAATAATGGGGCTGAGTGTGCGTGAAAACCTGCGTCTGCCTGATGGATTTTTTGAAAATAGCCGAGAACACCAGATGGCCATCATTGCGGCTATCCGAAAGTATCGTCCCGAAATTGTACTGGCCAATGCCCTCCACGACCGTCACCCCGACCATACGCGCGGCGCGAAGATTGCCTACGAGGCTTGTTTTTTGGCCGGATTACGGCAAATACACACTGAGGCTGAAGGTCAAAAGCAAGAGGCTTGGCGACCCAAAGCGGTCTTTCATTATATCCAAGACCGCTATCTTAGCCCCGACTTTGTGGTAGATGTAAGCGACTTTTGGCAGATAAAAATAGAAGCTATCAAAGCTTACCGCTCTCAGTTTTTCGACCCTAGTAGCAACGAGCCCGAAACCTACATCTCGAAGCCCGACTTCTTGGATTTTGTGGAAGCGCGCGCCCGCGAAATGGGGCATGCCATCGGCACTACCTACGGCGAGGGCTTTTGCAAAGGGCAACCGCTGGGTATCAAAAATCTTTTCGATTTGCTTCCTTAATTTTTCCTATAAAAAGAAAAAAGCTGCTTATTTAGCAGCTTTTGTTTTACTCTTGATGGCTTTCTTGATTACGGAATCCGCTTTTTTGGTTTGGTGCTCTCCGTATTTCAAAACATCCTGATTTTTCAGGATTTTTTTGGCGACTCTTTGGTTCATGGTACTTTATTTTAAAATGTAAACGCTATATTTCTGACTTAGGCTTGCAAAGGTAGCAGATTCCTCCCAAAGCAGCAAACTTTAGAGTTGATTAATTTTGAGTATATAAGGCAGCTCTGCCCATTGCAGTATCTGAGTTGCCACTTGCGGTATTTGACAATGTAGCTCCAGAGGAAAAATTTGTGCAGGAATACTGACCGGAAACCAAGAGCGCTTTTCGGGTACAATAATCAACAAGCCTTGGGGGCTGCCTACCGCACAGAAGTTTTCAAGGTTGCCAAAGTACTTGGGCAAGGCTGTTTTCTCGGCCAAGGCCGTATAAAAATCTCCCAAAGTGCCCTCCGGCAATACCCATCCTATTTCGGATATATTCAAAAAATGCGCTGCACCAAAAGGTGTTTGCCGGGCATTGGGCAAGTCGTGGCGGGCAATCAGCTCTACAATATTTCCGGCAGGGTCGAAAAAATAGAGCGAATGGGCGTTCCAATTCACAAAATCGTGGATGTAGATGTCCTGCCAACAAATCACTTCGCAGCGTGCTTGTATCCAAGGTAGGGCTTCTTGGATTTTATTTTCGGGAATATCAAAGGCAAAATGATAATAAGCGCCCTCCTTTCCCTCTTTTTGCTGCTCGAAGCGCAGGACTGTAGCGGGCAGTTGCAGTTCCAATACGTCGCCTTGCTGCTTTCCCTCCAAACCTAAAGTATGTAAATAAAACGACGCAAGTGCTTGCACCTGCGTCGTTTGGAGAATTACATATTGTATTTGCATCATTTTCTCAAAGGCTATGAAATCGCTTCCAACTCACTTTCGGGATTTTCTACCTGCTTTTTGGTTTTGAGCTTGTTGCCCAAATGTTTCCATACTGCTATTCCGAAGCCCATCAGCATAATCACAGAACCTATCCAGAGGATATTAATCATAGGTTTTTCCATGGCCTTCATCACGATATAGTCTTTCTGGCCGCGATTCACGCCAAAAGTAAACTTCCCACTCTGCTCATCAATATTCTGAAAAGTGAAGCGCAAGCCCAGCTCCGGTACTTCCTCTTTAGACGAAAGAATGCCACGACGTGGGCTTACCAACAGGCTTGGCTGCACCAAATGCTCTCCATTTTTGTCGAGAATACGGATATTGGCTTTTACAGCGGCCTCATCGGCTTCGAGCGTAACGAGTGGGTCGGAAGGAATAGACTCTATACCCTCAAAAACCGCAATATAATCGTTTACAAAGAAGGTGTCTTTGAGCGCCACCGTAAACTCCTCCATCTCTTTCCACTCGCGGCCTTCTTCGGGGTCGGGGTAAATCATCGTTACGTGGGTATAAATATCGCGGTGCCACTCCTTGCGGATAGAAGGCGAGGCCGGAGGCTGCCCCATCGCCGAAGAGAACTGCACACGTGGGTACAAATTGAAAAGACGACCTTCGGGCGTGCGATATTCTACACGGTAATATACGTTTTCAGGCTGTGTGCGCAGGGTATCGCCACGGCTTATGATTTTAGCACCTTCCTGGTAAATATCCTTTAAAGACACGATTCTATAAGGATTTTCGGTATAAAACACATCGCGCTGGCGAATGTAAGGACCGATACCATCGGCTTCAATATAATTGCCTTTGTAGGTGATTTGGTATTTGCCCATTTGGGCAGGTTCTTCGAGCCAAAGCAACACGTTGGTCTCGTTGAAGTCTTCAGGAGCTTTGTCGCTGGTGGTAATCAACAAGCCTGACTCATTGAGAGAAATTACTTTTGAGTACCCTGCCGAATAAAGTACCCCTATCAGCATCAGGGCAACGCCGATATGCGCCATAGAGCCGCCCGAAAGTCGGGGATTTTTGCGCAAAAGTCCGACGGCAATCTGCATATTGGCCACCAAGGCAAAAATTCCTGCCGTAAGAATGGCCATGTAGAAGAAGTTATCTTCTTTGCTGAAGAGAATCGCAAGAGCACTTATTATCAAAGCAATGCTCAAAGAAGGAGCAATATGCTTCCACAGCGCTTGCCCGCTGTTGGCGCGCTTCCACCACATATATTGCCCGATGGAAGAGAAAATTACTATCAAAATTGTAAACAGCGCCTGAATATTGGTATAATGGGCTATCGCATCGTTGGGTGGGGCAAAATTGGCTACCAAACCAAAAGCCTCTGCTACGGCTCTATACACCGGAATAGAAGTAGTATTGATTACCTGAAAAGCTGCCAAGCCCAATACCGACGCGCCTATCAAAAGCCAAAACTCTGACGAATATACTTGCAACTCTTTGGCGGAGGTAGGAAGTAGTCTCCAGCGGACTGCCGCCAGCACAATGGCAGAAGCCGTAAAAAAGAGCAAATACAATAAGAGTTGCCCTGAAAGCCCCAAATCTGTAAAAGAGTGTACGGAAGCATCGCCCAAAACACCACTACGGGTAAGGAAGGTAGAATACAGTATCAGGATAAAAGTGGTAATATGGAGAATGATACCGGCTTTGAGCATCAAAGTACTTCTTCCCGCACCCATCGTAGTATGAATAGCTGCTACTAAAATCAGCCAAGGCACATACACGGCATTTTCTACGGGGTCCCAGTTCCAATAGCCCCCAAAGTTGAGGGTTTCATAAGCCCAGTAAGCGCCCATCAAAATTCCCAAGCCAAGAATACCAGCAGCAGCCAAAGCCCAAGGAGTGCTGGGCTTTATCCACTCTTTGAAGCGCTTCTGCCAGAGGCCGCCGATTACAAAGGCAAAAGGCACCAAGGTAAGAGCAAAGCCCAAAAATAAAGTGGGTGGGTGAATGACCATCCAGTAGTTTTGGAGCAGAGGATTCAGGCCTGTACCATCAGGGGGCACATAGTTGGGGTCGTAAATGTCAATAAGCTGAGGATTATATTTTGGGATTTGGAGTACATCTCTGGTGAGAATGAAAGGCGAGCTGCCTATCTTGAAACTCTCGAAAAATACCACGCCTAAAATCATCGAAGTAAGGAACGCTTGCACCGCCGCAAAAATCATCATTACAGGGGCTTCCCAATCCTTGGTGCTGCGCATTAGTATCAGCCCCAGCAGTACATTCCAGAAAATCCAGAGCAAAAAGCTACCTTCTTGGCCTTCCCAATAGCAGGAAATCATATAATGCACGGGCAGGTTGTTGGAGGAGTGCTCGTAGGCGTAGAAATACTCGTAGAGGTGATTGTAAATAATATAAAAAAGCGAAAACACTACACCCAGCACTGCGGCGGAATGTATGCCAAAACTAAAACGCGCAAAACGTTTCCAGCGCTGCTGCTCCGCCAAATCTTGCTGGCTGCCGCTGCGATAATAGGCAAAAGCCGCCAACAAAGAAGTAATAAAGGACAGTATCACAAGGAAATGCCCGAGATTGCCAACAAAGGTATTAATCATTTTTATAAAAATTTAAAGCGCCGAAAGATGTAAAACAACACTAAGAACTTCTGGGGCGGGCTTCCGCTTCGATGGTTTCGGTGCCTTGGCCTTGATATTTGGAGGGGCACTTCATCAGTATTTTGCTTGCTACGAAGTGTTCGCCTTTTACGCTGCCTATCACTACCACTTTTTCGGAGCGCTCAAAGTCTTGGGGTTTGGCATCGTTGTAATATACACGCTGCTCCTTGCCCTGCTCGTCTATCATCACGAAGGTAAAGAGGTTGGCATTTTGTACAGGGTCGTAGTGCATACCCAAAATATTGCCTTGGGTATCTTTTTTCAGTTCGCCCACCACGTGAATCTTGTTATTATTACCCTTGGCGGCCATCTGAAAGGCTTCTTCAAAATGTACATATTTGCTGGCATCGCCCATCGAGGCGACAATAATACCAACAGCACCAGCTATCAATACAATGGCTAAAATATGCGTGATTTTCATAGAATTGCGGATTTACTGATTTTTAAAATTCTTTTCAATTTCGGCAACTTTTCTGTCTAAACGAATGACATATATCAGAATACCCACCAATACCAAGGTAAGCACCCCCACCACTACGTAAAACTTATCATCGGTACGAAAAAAATCGTCCAATGTATTGTTATTTTGTTGGGCTTGTGCAGCAGTGCCGAGCAACAAGGCCAAGAGTAAGAACATATATTTCATCTTTTTGTGCAAGTTGAGTGTTTGAAAAGACTATTGTATTTCTACTACCGAGATGCTGCGAGCCGTACTCTGCTCCAAGCTTTTCTCTTTGATAATTTTGACACGGGCGCGCAGCGAGGCCAGCCACCAGCCCATCAGTATCCAGCCGATTACTGCCGGATAAAATACCATGCGCATGTTGCCGTCTAAGTCGTATTGATTGAAGCCCGGGTTGCCCCCATTGCCCGGATGCAAAGAATCGGTAAGGCGCGGCAAAATATACACCAAGGGAATAAAAGCCGCAAAGGCAAATACATTATATACTGCCGCAATACGGGCGGCTTGCTCTTGGTTGTCGAGCGCTCCTTTCAGAATAAAATAAGCCAGATAGATGAGCAGCGCAATGGCTGCGGCATTCTGTTTAGGGTCGCCGTGCCAAGGAGAGCCCCAAGTATAATTGGCCCAGAGCGCTCCGGTAATTACGCCCAATACGCCAAACCATACGCCTATTTCGGCGGTAGTTTCGGCCAAAATACTGAAGCGAGGCACACGACTGCGTAAATACCTGATAGAAAAAATTACCGAAAGCAAGAGCAGGATTGTCATCCCAAACCACATCGGCACGTGAAAGTACAGATTGCGAGCTGTCTGGGCTAAATTTCCGGTGGCCATCTGCGGCACCGGCACCAAGAAGCCCGCCAGCACGGAGTACACCAACAAAACCACTGTAAGCCATTTCCACCATTGAATACGCATCCACATCATATTTTCTATTATTTTATTGCTTAATAGTAAACACCCTGAATCAACTTTTCCATAAAAAAGGAAATAAGAGCAAGGCCGTAACCACCACGATTACGTTCATCGCTCCCATACTCAACAATTCGTTGAGGCTGCTGGTTCTGTCCAAGCCGTCCATCGCGTTTTTGGATACTTTGAGCAGCAACAGCAGCATCGGTACAATAATCGGAAAACTCAAAATGGCCATCAAGGTGGCGTTGTTGTGGGCTTTGGAAGCAATGCCCGCCACCATCGTAAAGGTGGCCGAAAAGCCTAAAGCGCCCAGCAACAGATTGAGCAAAAAGAGGGGCATATCCTGCACCGGATTGTCCATCAGCAAGCTATAACTGCCCAAAGCCACCGCCGCGATGGCCGTCATCAATACAATGTTATAAAGTATTTTAGAAATAATAATGGCCTCGGGGCTGGCCAAAAGGTAGTAATAGAGCAATCTGCCTGCCCGCTCCTGCATAAAGCTCTTGGCAATGGCATTGACGGCAGCAAAGAGCAGGATAATCCAAAAGAGGGTATTCCACACAATCGGCTCAATACGGCTTTGGCTCAGATTGAAGCTCAGATATACAATCATGACGGCACTCAACACATAAAGCAGCAGACCATTGAGAGCATAGCGCTGCCGCCACTCCAAGAGCAACTCCTTGTAAATCAGTGTCTTTATCTCGCCAATAATACGCATAAGAGCTTTTTATGGCGCAATTTACGAGAATATTTCCAATTTAGTACGAAATATCGCCGCTATAAATAGCGCTCAGCCACGATATTGCTGTGGTGGTGTTCGTGTCCGGCAATCAAGGCACACAAGCCCCTCACCGTAAAATGATGCCCATTGGCTTGTCCCGAAAGGCTGTGCAGCTCAGGGCGCAAATGCTCCACCAAGGCAATGGTTGAAGCCCGCACCAAAGCAAACTCCTCCAGCAGGCTTTGTAAAGTACGCTCGTTGAAGCGGGCGGCGCGCACATAGCTATCTTCCTCGAAGCCGGGCAAAGATTGCTGCTCGCCACGCGCCAACACCAAGGCACGATAAGCCAAAATACGCTCTGTATCTATGATATGCCCCATCAGCTCGCGAATTGTCCACTTACCTGCTTCATAAGCATAGAGCGATTTTTCTTCGGAAATAGACTTGTAGAAATCCGCTACCAAGCCTTGGCGCTGGCGCAAGTGCAGCAGTATATCTTCTCCCACCAAGTTGATGGCGTATTGGCAATAAATCGGGTATTCGTTGGTGTCAGGTCTTTGCATATCGCGATATTTATTTTAGCTTTGCTTGGAACATTTAAGGGATGCAATATATGGATTTACACTTTCAGAAATTAGGCGAAGAAGGAAAAAGTTTAATCATTCTGCATGGACTTTTTGGCTCTTCTGATAACTGGCTCAGCATTGGCCGTGTACTGTCGGCACAATACCAAGTATATTTGCTCGACCAACGCAACCACGGCAAATCGCCACATAGCGATGACTGGGACTATACCGTCATGAGCGACGACCTCCTGCACTTTGTGGAAAGCCAAGGCTTAGAAAAGCCCTTTGTATTGGGGCACTCGATGGGTGGCAAAACGGCCATGCACTTTGCCTGCCGCTTTCCTGAGCAACTGAGTCGCCTGATTGTGGCCGATATGTCTGTAAAAGGCTATCCGCCGCATCATCAGCGTATTTTACAAGCCCTGCAAAGTATGCCCTTAGACAGCCTCGGCAGCCGCAAAGATGCCGAAAACCACATGCGCCAATACCTTTCGCAAACAGATACCATCGCTTTTTTGCTCAAAAACCTGTATCGTGATGAAGATGGCCGCTACGCTTGGCGCATCAATGTACCGGTGATTGCCCGCCAAATAGACGAAATTGCTGAGGCATTGCCCGAAGACTTTCGTGCAGAGGCATTGCCTACGCTCTTTTTGCGTGGTGCCAAGTCCGACTACGTAGCCGATGCCGATTGGCCAATGATAGAAGCAACATTTCCTTTGGCTACTTTGCGCACCATCGAAAATGCGGGACATTGGCTACACGCCGAGCAGCCCGAAGCCTTTATCAAAGAAGTACAAGATTTTTTGACCTAAAACCTGCGCTGTCGGCGTGCAGGAGTATTGCTGCTTTGGCGGCGCAACCAAAAGTACACAGCCAGCACGCCTCCCAAAAGCAGCCAGAGGCCTTTGCTGCCCAAGTACCAATAAGCTACTACTGTCAGCACCAACAAGAGCATCAACACGATTTGGGTGCGCCCTACTTGTGCGCCTTGCTGCTGCTTGCGGCCTTGCTCAAAAGCCTTGGCGATATGTCCTTTGTAAGCTTCTTTGTCGGCATAAAAGCTTTCGTCTTTTTTGGCTTCTGCCTCACGCAATATGCGTTTAAAACGCTCTTCGCGCTCTTCTTTTTGGGGGTCGTAATAGCGGGGCTGGTATTCGAAGCTGCGGGGCTTGGGCACGCGTAGAAGAGAGGGTAGTTTCATGGCCGTTGGGACTTGTTTTTACAAAAATAAAAAAAATGCTTTGAAAGGCCAAATCTTACAAGCAGGGCGAGGGCGGC
>DAIQNQ010000052.1:0-18170 GCA_036788275.1 Thermonemataceae bacterium | reverse complement strand
TCATGCAGCCATATAATGAAATTTCTTAACTTTGAAGCCGACACCGCTCCCTTTTGCCACCAAAGCGATGTCGCTGTTTTTTTTTATTTTGATATAAGCTTCTCTTCTATGGGTATCAGGTCTTTTCTCAGCAAGCCATTGGCCGCTTGGATTATTGCGCAGCAAAACAAATGGGCACAAAACCCTGTGGCCGCTCAAAAAAAAGTGTTTGAATCGCTTATCAGCAAGGCGCGCCATACGCAATTCGGCAAAGAACACGACTTTGCCAATATCCGTAGCCATGCCGATTTTGCCAAGCGTGTACCCATCCGCGACTATGAGGCGCTCCAAGGCTATGTGCAGGAGATTATCGCAGGCAAAAGCGATGTGCTATGGCCGGGCAAGCCTGTGTATTTTGCCAAAACCTCCGGCACTACCTCCGGCGTAAAGTACATTCCGCTCACTGCCGACTCCATCCCTAACCATATCAATGGCGCGCGCAATGCCCTGCTCAATTATATCCACGATACAGGCAATGCCGCTTTTTTAGATAAAAAGCTCATCTTTCTGTCGGGCAGCCCCGTACTCGACAAAAAAGGCGACATCCTGAGTGGCAGGCTTTCGGGCATTGTCAATCACCACGTACCTGCCTATTTGCGCAGCAACCAAATGCCCAGCTATGCTACCAATTGTATTGAAGATTGGGAAGAAAAGCTCGACAAAGTGATTGACGAAACCATCCACGCCGATATGTCGCTCATTTCGGGCATTCCACCTTGGGTACAAATGTATTTCGACCGCATCATTGACCGTACCGGAAAGCCTATTCAAGAAGTATTTCCCAACTTCTCGCTTTTTGTATATGGCGGTGTCAATTTTGAGCCTTACAAAAGCAAACTCTATGAGAGTATTGGTAGAAAAATAGATTCGGTAGAGCTTTTTCCGGCCTCCGAAGGCTTCTTTGCCTTCCAAGACAAGCAAAGCGAAGAAGGCATGCTCTTGCTACTTGATGCGGGCATTTTTTATGAGTTTATTCCTGCCGAAGAATACCACCAAGCCCAACCCACACGCCTGAGCATCGGCGAGGTAGAATTGGGCAAAAACTACGCCCTCATCATCAACAACAATGCAGGCCTTTGGGGCTACTCGATTGGCGATACCGTGAAGTTTGTCTCCAAAAACCCTTATCGCGTTGTTGTGTCGGGGCGTATCAAGCACTTTATCTCTGCCTTTGGCGAGCATGTGATTGGCGAAGAAGTAGAAAAAGCCTTGCGTGCAGGCTTGGAGGCCTTTCCCGAAACAGAGATTGCAGAGTTTACCGTAGCGCCACAGGTAAGCCCCGCCGCCGGCCTGCCCCACCATGAGTGGCTCATCGCTTTTGCCAAAGCGCCCAAGAACCTCGAAGCTTTTGCCGAGGTGATAGACCAACGTATGCGGCAGCTGAATATTTATTATGAAGATTTGATTGGGGGCAATATTTTGCAAAGGTTGCAAATCACCCCGCTCCAATCCGATGCTTTTATTCAGTATATGAAAAGCCAAGGCAAACTTGGCGGCCAAAATAAAGTGCCGCGCCTCGCCAACGACCGCGCCATCGCTGATGCCTTGCATACTTGGGCAGAAAAAGAAGTATGATTTTTGCTATCTGATACAGCTTTTCACCTGATTCCTAAAAGCTTGCTCATAAGAACTACAAGGCTGCCCGACAATTCTGACGGAGGCTTTGCAACTTTTCAGCTACTTTGCGGGTCTTTATAGCGTGTTGTACCCCATGCCTATCAACGATTTTGAGCTTTGGAATGCTTGCCTCAAGGGCGATAGAAAAGCCCAAAAGCAGCTCTACGAACGTTTTGCGCCCAAAATGTTTGTGGTAGCGCTGCGCTATTGCAGTGGGCAGCAGGAAGCCGAAGACGCACTCCAAGAGGGCTTTATCAAAGTATTTGAATATCTGGGGAATTTTCGGCAAGAATGCCCTCTGGAACAGTGGATAAAGCGGATTGTGATTAATACCGCACTCAAACAAAACAGAAGTAAACTATACTTATACCCGGCTTTCGACGTTCAAGATTTAGAAATTGCCGAAGAAAATCTCTACCAATTAGATGCCTACAGTTTAGATGAACTTCTGCAAATGATACAACGCTTGGCTCCTCGGTATCGTGTTATTTTCAACTTATACGCCATAGAGGGCTATCAACACAAGGAAATCGCCGAGATGTTGCAAATATCGGAGGGTACCTCCAAATCGCAATACTCAAGAGCCAAAGCAATATTGCAACAGATGATTGCCCAAGAAGAAGCCAAAGCTGCTTATGAGTCTCAATAATTACGATAAAGAATCTTTTGAAGAAAAATGGCGCCGAAGCTTAGCCAATGCTTCGGAACAACCCCCTGCGCAAGTATGGGAGCAAATAGAAGCGCGCTTGGCCGCCCAAGAGCAAAAGCACCAATTGGTAGCACCTTTTTATAAACGGCTATCCATCGCGGCGGCTTTTCTGATAATGGCTTTGACTGCTACTTTATGGCTTCAGCAAGCACAACACCGTCAGAAAGAAGAAGCTTTGCAGGCACAACTACAAGCGAAAAAAAACACGGAGCGTGATTTTGAGGAGATATATGATGAAAAGATTCTGAGCGAAAGTCATAGCCCTTTGCCTACGCTGTCTGCCGATATACCAGCGCAAGCATATTCCCAAAACACTTTTACAAATACAAAGCCTGAGCAGCTGCATATTGCTCCAGAACGCTTTTCTGCTACCAAAGTACTGCCTGCAATGGCATATTCCCCTGCTTTTAGGCCACCGCCTTTTCAAAAAGTAAACTTACAATTGATTGAGCCTTCTCAGCCTCCCGCTGAAGCAAATACGCTTTGGGAGGATGAAGCCCCTCAGCTCGCTGCTGCACAGCAACCTGCCAAAAGCTCTAAAAATACTTTTTGGGTAGGGCTTGATTTTATGCCTATCGCCGCCAACAACACACTCAACCTAAATTATCAACCTGTAATCGCCTCAGCAGCGGGGCGTAATGTATCTGGGATTGATGCCAGCAAAGTCAATGAAGAGTTGCAGCGGCAGAGCCAAGCGCAGTTTTCTTACCAAACAGGCTTCCAAGTAGGCTACCGTTTTTACAAAGGTTTCTCCTTGCAAAGTGGGATTCATTATACCGCCCTGCAATCGAACATCACTACCAACCAATACACGGAACAAAACGGGCAAAAGTATCCCAACTTTCTTACCTTGGCCAAAGCAGAATACGCACCTCAAGACAATCTGATAGCAATGAGCGGTGGGCGAAATGCCGAGCAGAGCACCATTACAGTAAGCAATCAGTTTGAATTTCTGAATATTCCCCTGCAAGTAGGCTATTTTGTTGGCAAAAAGAAGTGGCGCTATGGTGTGGCAGCCGGCTTGAGTGCCAATCTGCTGCTCAACAGTACTTTTGCAGGTGATAATGATGCTTCTGTGGCTCCCCTGAGCCTAAATACAAGTACAAGCAACTTTTACAAGCCCATATTTTTGAGTAGCATGGCGAGCATTTCGGTACAATACCTGTTATCGGATGCGCTGCGCATTTCGCTCCAGCCCACTTATCAGCAAGCCTTGGAGTCGGTAGCTCGCGAAAACAGCTCCTTGCAGAGCGCCCCTCGCCTGTGGGGATTGAATGTGGGCATGCATTATGCCTTTTAGCAAAATAGTTTAGTTTAGTCTATCGTATTGGATTGGGCAGGGCCTTGGCTGGTATCAAAAGCACAAGGATTGCTCTGAGCAGATAGGGTTGCTGTGCCATTCATATATGGTGATAATTATGAAAAATACTTGATTTTTTTTACTCCTTCTGACAAAGCCCTTATTTTCTGGTGCTGCTTCCGAATGGTTCGCTCCAGCAGTTCTATTTTAAGCTCATACAACAAACGCGTCTGGTCTATATTGCTGTGGGTATTTTCGGCAGGATGCTCCACGATTACGTCTGGGCATACGGCACGATGCTTTTTCAAGATACTACTGAAGGCATTATTCAAGGCAATTTCTTTGGTCATGGCTTGGTGTGTTTTGTTGTATCAAAATACAAGACCCTCTCCGTAAAATCCGTAAGGAGCAAAAAAATATCCATTGATTTTGCCTCAACATATACCCAAAAACTACCCTAAGAGCGATTTGTATAGATTGATAAAAACAAAGCCTGTTCCGATGCCGGAACAGGCTTTGTTGGGATATTTAGGCTAAGAACTCTATTTTATCTCTACCCGAATCCCCTCCGAATGGCTGCCAAACTCCGGCGCATACATACACTGAATACTGGTAATGCCATTGGAGAAATTGCCCTTTTGCGATACCCGCAAATCATACTCAAATACATAAGTACCTTTGGCCAACCAACCGATAAAAAAGTGCGTGGCCATATCGCGCGGACTTTCGTAGTAATACAGACCATCTTGGTATTTGTGGGTAGAAAGCGTACTTACCGGCTCAAAAGCAGCGGCACGCATATCTTTGAGGTGTACGTATTCCATATCTCTGTCCACTCGCAGCTCAATGCGCACCTTCACCAAGTCGCCCACTTGTAGCACTACTTCTTGAGAGAGCGGCTCTATGATAGGGCCTTGGGGCGTATTTTTATGTCTGAAAAGCTTTTTGGAGAGTTTCAGGGGTGTTTCGGCAGGCGTAATTTTATCTAATTGTTCAAAATACTGCCAATACACCGCTCCCCAAGCTACGCCTTGGTCTTTTTTGTGTACACTGATATTACCCATTTCGGATTTCACCTCGGCGGCTGTCCAAGCCGTTTTGTAATAGCCCGTGCCCGCCTCCAGTTGGATGTCGGGTCTTTGGGTGGGGTCTATCAGGGTGTTGCCCAAGCGCACCTCTACCACCTCGTCGCTCACCAGCAGATTCGTACCACGGCGCAACAAAGCGTAGCAGGCCTCGGCAGTAGCACGGGTCGTTTTCCAATCTTGAGTTTGTTTTTGTTTAAGCAGCCACACCTTGAGGGCTTCTACGGCTTTTTCGTTGCGGGCTACCTCTTCGTAGAGTTCAATCATCAGGGCTTGTCTTTCAATAGGCGCTTGGTACCACCAGTAGCCACTTTCCGACTTCCAATACATGCCCATTTCTTCGGAGTGCAGGGCGCGCTCATCCAAGGATTTAATGATAGAGACAGGCGTTTGGGCATCTTTGTAGCGATGCAACGCCAAGGCCAACAAACCTTGCATATACATGCTCTCCAAAGTCCAATATTTACGGGCTTGGCTTAGATAATAGTTCATGGCCTCTTGGGTACTTTTGGCCAAGGGCAGCTCCGTAAAGTAGCTACGGGTATAGAGGTAGTGTATCTGCAAATAGCCAATATGGCGGTCTTCCATCTTGAGATGCCCTTTTTTGGCTTGTGCTTTCAGCCATTCGTGGTCTTTTACGATTTGTGCATCTAAGTAATTGATGGCTTGGGCGTTCATTTGTCGGATGCGGCTATCCTCCTTCACCTTTTGCACGCCCATCACGCCCAAATGCCCCATACCGGCGATGATGTGCTGGGTCATGTAGCGGTCTTCGGGCAAGCCTTTGAACCACATAAAGCCACCGCTGGAGGCCTGTGCTTCCAAAATTTTCTCCAAAGCCCTCTCCTCTTCATTGGCCATACGGTTCAAGTCGAAGAGCAAGCCGATGTTGCGCTTGCGTGCTGATTCACTTTGCGATTGCAGCACCCAAGGGGTTTCTTCGAGCAAGGCACTTTTGAGTTCTTGGTTTTTTTCGAGATTAGAAAGCAAAGCATCAGGCTGTATGTTGCGCCAAGTATCGAATACCTGCTTGATGCGCGGATGCGAGTTGGCTACCTGCGAAGCAATGCTGTTGGCATAAAAGCGGCTAAAGGTTTGCTCCACGCATTCAAAAGGGTATTCCATCAAATAAGGCAAGGCCTGTACAGCATACCAAGCCGGATTGGAGGTAAACTCCAGCGTGAGACTTTGGTGGCGCAGGGTACTGGAAGAGGCCGATTGCAGGAGCTTCTCGAAGCGGAAGTTTTTTTGCTCTTTGCCACGAATCGGCAAGGGCAGGCTTTCCGTAACCAACATGCGGTTGGTAAGCACCGGAATCATCATTTCTTCGCCATCAGAAAAATTATCCGCTTTGGCAATCACTCGATAGGTAATAGCTTGCAGCCCTTCGGGAATCTGTATTTCCCAGCTAAGCGCCGTGCTCTGCCCTGCGGCCATACTAAAAGCCTGCGCGCGCTGCCCCAGCAGCATGGTAGCATTGAGGGGCTTCATATTGAGGGCATCAAAAAACTCCAAAGTGGCCTCTCCTGTCAGAGCTTTTTCTGCCAAGCTGGAGATTTTCACGGAGAAGTGCATGCGGTCATTTTCCCTGAAAAAGCGAGGCTGATTGGGCACTACCATCAGTTCTTTTTGTGTAACCAACTGATTCTCGATAAAGGCATACTGCATCTCTTTGGTATGTGCCATGCCCATCATGCGCCAGCGTGTGAGCGATTCGGGCATCGTGAAGCGCACCACTATCTCTCCCTCAGCATTGGTACGCAGCTCCGGCAAGAAGAAAGCCGTTTCATTGAAGTTCTTGCGTACTTGCACGGCTGGCTCAGGCTTTTTGACTGTTTCTCCTTCTTGTGCCTCTTCCCTATCATCAGCTTCGTCCTTCGATACTTTTCCTTGCAATGAAGAACTCAAACTTTGCGCAGGCATATCTTCGGTACTTTCAGCCATTTTCATCTCTTCGTTAGGAGAAGCACTCAATGCCATTTCTTTTTTCCTATAAAGTACTTGCTCGTGCTCGTAGATACTGTAACCAAACCACTGCAAACCATCATAATAAGGCTCAGAAAAATAGTAGAAAGACTCGTTCCAAGAGGAGCGCCTGGAGATGAAACTTTGTACCTGAAACTCATTGAGGCTGCTCCACGAGCGCGTAGCATACAAGCCACGGTATAAATACCAGCTCCACTGGTGTGGTGCAAAGGCATCTAAAGAGGCATCGTAGAGGGTAGCTACCATTTCGGCGGCTATTTTTGCGCCTTTTTTATCTTTGATGGTGAGCGTCCATTCGTCTTGAGCACCGGGCTGGAGCTTGTCTCTGAAAGTAGCAAAGCGAATATCCAGCTCCTTATCGGTATAAGGTACTTGGATAAGCTGCACCTTTTGTATCAGCTCATTGCCTTGGATATAGGTAAAATAAGCCACAATATTGCCTCGGTATTCCTCTTTGATAGGAATTTCAAAAAGGCGCTGCTCACGGTTCATTTCCACCCACTGCGAGGAGATGATTTTTCCATCATGCTCTATTTCGTAGAGTACAGGCACTTGCAGGGAAGCACCAAAGAGTATCTGGGCTTTTTCTTCGGGCTCGGCGGTGGTTTTTTGGGCAACTGTCCAATGCTTGCTCGGATAAGGTAGTTGGGTGTCTTGAGAGTTGTAGAGAGTAACATATACATTTTCCTTTACAGGCTGCCCATAGGCATCGGTAGCTTCCATTTCGAGCAGGTAGAGGCCACTTTCCCAGCGCACGATTTTCTCCCAAGCAAAATCTTTTTGGGTGGCGGTATTTACTTTTTCTGTCCATACCGCTTTTTTTCGTTGCCATTGATAAAAATTTCCCTCATCGGCATATTCCTCCTCAGGGAAGAGGGCATCGTGGCTTTTTTTAGAAATGACAAACCTATCAGGACGCTCCCAAAGGCGCTTTCTATACGCTTTTGGGGCAGCTTGCAGCGGGTAGAGCGTCAGCTTCACTTGGGCAGGCTCGAAGTTGCCCATCAGGTTATTGCTCACTACTTGGTAGCGTGCTTTGGCAAGGTCGGAGCGGCTTTTATCTATTTGGGCAGGTACATTTGCACCCAGCACCAAGGCTTTGTAGCCAATGCTCAGGATGGTATTTTGGCTGTGCGACTCCCCGTTGATGTCGGTAACGGTGGCTTGCACTTCAAAATCAAAAATCGGGTCAGACTCAGGATTCACCGTTTTGTCGGCTTGGGCTTCAAAGCTGATGAGCAGCTTGCCTGCGGCATCGGTGCGGGCAGTGCCTTGGGCAATCTCTTTGGCAGGCGAATCGGGATAATAGCCGCGGCGATAAAACCACCAAGCCGGAAAACGCGCCTTGCGCACCACACGGTATTTTACCTCTGCCCCATCTATATTGGCTCCCGAATAGGCCTGCGCTTGCAAAGTAACTGTGGCTTGGCTGCCAAGGCGCGGGCTGCCCTGCACTGGCTCGAAGCGCACTTCAAACTTGGGTCTTTTGTACTCTTCTACCGAAAAATAGACCGTTTCATTGCCTGCCGAAAGGTACATCTTGCCCATCAGGCCGCTACTCGGCGTAGAAAATACTCCTTGAAAAGTGCCGTATTCACTGGTGGTGAGGCTTTGGCGTGCTACTTCTTGGCTGTTACGGTCATAGAATACTACTTCTACTCGCTCTCCGGCTATCACTTTCTCGGCATTGCCTTTGGCATCTTTTCGATATATCACCCCTTTGAAATAAAGCGGCTGATTAGGACGATAAATGGCACGGTCGGTGAAGATTTTTATATGCCGCTCAGCCTCACTGTATATTCCTTCGCCCCATACACCCTGATACATCGTGCCTGAGCGATAGTAATTGTTGTCGGGCTTTTCGGTGCTGTTGCGGTCTTTGCCCCAAGTAAAATCCAAGGAAAAGCTTCGGGCATCTTTATTTTTATCTGCTTGAAAAGGCAAAAGCAAATAGCCCTCGGCATTGGTGGTATAGGCATTGCCTTTACGGCTTACATAGTCTCCTTTTTGGTAGTTATACTCCCAAAAGTGTACTTGCACTTGGGCATTGGGCAGGGGACGGCCTGTTTGGCGATGCCTCAGAAATAGCTCTGTGGTACCATCGGGCAGGTTGCGATGGATATAGGCAATGTTGCTCACGGTTGCGATGGTGTATTCAATCGTATTGGTCTCCAAGGCAAAATTTTCTTGATGACTGGCCATGAGTAGGTAATAGCCCTCTGGCAAGGCTTCTATCGGAAACTCCACGGCGTGGCTTTGGTAGTCGCCATCATCTAACACTTGTACTTGCCCACTTTTGGCAATAGGACGTTTGAGGAAATACTCCAGAAACTTTTTTTCTCTGTCCACCTCATAGTTTTTATTCCATTTATTTCTTTGTTCGTTTATCTCTTCAGGAGTAGTTTTTACCACACGCCAATGCACCTTCGAGAGGTTTTTGTAGCTCATATACACCTTGATAGCCGCTCCGGGTACTTGCTCGGCGTGTGTTTTCAGACCAATATCTTTGTGCTGCAAGTTTTGCTTCAATACTTTGGCGGCTTGTGCCCCGCGCGATTCGGGATAGCGCTGCACGGCATCGTCGCAGAGCGAGATGGCCTTTTTGATGTCCCAACGGTGCGCCTCTCCTTGTAAGGCTTGGTAGCGCGCGCCACGGTTAGCCCATATTTGGGCAATTTGATATTGAATCTGGCTATATACCGGAATTTGCTTCCTTTGGCCGAGCAGTTTTTCTAAAGTGCCAAGGTAGCGTTCTTCTTTTTCGGGGTCGGTATGATAGTTCAGGACAAAAGCCAGTCTTTGGAGGTCTAACTCCGTAAAAATCTCCTCATCGCCCCTGCCGCTGTGAAAGCGGAGCAGGTCTTGCCAAAGCTGCAAGGCTTTGAGCTTGAAGGAAAGGGTATCAGGGCTTTGGATACGCAGCTTCAGGAAATCATCCACAGTACCCAAATAGGCTACTTCGCTGATGGTAAACTGTTCGTCGGGCTTTACCAGCTCCGGCTCTTGGTTCATATACAGCGCCAAAGCTCGGTGCGATAGAAAGTCGTAGAGCGTGGGGCGCAGAGCTTTGCCAAGGGGGTTGCCTCCTACAATCATCTCTTTGTAGAAATCCACAGATATTTTTTGAAGTTTGTCAGCTTCTTGGAGGGCGGCTTCGTGGTGGGCAGCCACCTCCGACACAATTTTCTGCAAGCTCCAAGTAGCCAAGTCGTCTTGCTGAAAATTGGCTACGGTGCTTCTGTTGCTAAAGCGCCAGCGATTTTTGGTATAATACTGCCAATACAGCTCGGCCATCATGGAATGCAGCAGGGGCTTGAGCGGAAAAGTGGCTTGGGAGATTTCGGCGCGCAGCTCGACAAGATTTTTCTCAAAAGAAAATTCTTCCTTAGAAGCACGCACTTGCATACGGTGTACCAAGGCTTTGGCCAGCTGGTCGGCATTATTGTCGGTTTTGGCTTGCTGGTAGATTTGCTCGATTACTTTCAGGGCAGATTCAGGCAGATTTTTTCCCAAATGTGTGTTTACTTGCTGCCAAGCAGCTTCATAGTCAAACTTATTCATATTTTGAGGGTTGTTGGTTTGTGCGGATGCTGCAAGGCTCAGAGCCACAAGCCCCCACAGCAAGATAAGATGAAAAAGGCGCATAGGAGAAAGGTAGTTAAAAGCTTTAATATTTTCAAGTAGATGACCTTGGGGAAAGCTACAAAACTTGTGCAGGAATAGATGCAAAATCAATAATCTTTGGGAGCTTTCCTAAAGATTATTGGTAAACTTAGGTTTTATTTGTAAATTTCTCTCCCTATTTTTTTCCAAACACTGTGCCCAATAAGCGACTGATATACCGAAGCATTATCTACCTCAACATCACCACCGTACTGGGTTTGGGAGTAGGCTTGTGCTGGTTTGGGGCACTTGAGGGAGGTATTGGCTTGCTGGTATTGGGGAGTGCTACGCTGTGGGTATATCTCAAAATTCGTATCGCCACCCGCGCCACCACTTTCAAAATAAAGCAAGCGCGCAATCTGGAGCATTATACCCATCAGCTTTTTGAGCTTTCCAAGAGCGAGGCCGTGCAGTCGGGCGATTATGATGCCAGCTTGACACTTTTCTCAGAGTTGATTTACAGCACTTTGGGCATCTCGCGGATAAGCTTTTGGGCTTATGAGCAAAGCAGCAAAGCCTTGCAATGCCTCAGCGAGTACGAGCAAGGAGCAGGGCGACCTCATCAGAGCTTGCAAATATCAGAGGAGCAAGTGCCTGTTTACTTAAAAATTATTCAAGAAGAAAAAATTATTGCTGCTGCCAATGCCAGACTACATCCATTTACCAGAGAGTTTACCACTTATTTTCAACAAAACAATATCTATGCGCTACTCGATGTGCCTTATCACTTAGATGGCCACTTGGCGGGGATTATCTGCTGCGAGCACGAAGCCATCAGGGAGTGGAAACTCGAAGAGGTGCTTTTTGTAAAATCGGTGGCCGACTTGTTTGCTTTGGTCATGAAAAGCCACGAAAAAAAGCGCTTTCAACAAGATTTGCAACATAATATCGAAGAGCTGAAAAGCTCCCAAAAGCAGCTGGCCGAGCGTGAGCAACAAATATTCAAATTTCTCAATGCCATTCCTTATGGCGTACAAGTGATAGACGCCCTTGCGCACTCGGTGTTTGTCAATGAAGCGGGGCAGCGCTTATTGCCTATGCTGATGGAAGAGCTGGACATTGCCGAAATTCAGAAAAGAGTCTTCAAAGCAGAAAGCGAAACGCCTTATGCCCTTGCCGAATTTCCCATCATCAAGGCGCTCCAAGAAAAGCAAAAAGCTTACGCCGACGACATGCTTGTACGCAGCCCCGAAGGCTCCGAGCATATCTTTGAAGTATCGGCCTCGCCCATTCTCAACGAACAAGGCGAAGCCCTCTTCGCAATATCCGTATTTCAGAACATCAGCGAGCGCAAACAGCAAGAAAATGCCCTCCACAAAAGCAACCACGACCTCCAAACCAGCGAAGAGGAGCTTCGCCAAACCAATGAAGAGCTCCAAACCCAACGCGACTATATCACGCGTATCAATCAGGAGATTCTCGACAAAAACCAAACCCTCACCCGCTATACCAATACCCTGCTGGCGCTCTCCAACCGCAGGCGTATCTACCAGCAAAGCCTCGAAAAGAGCTTGGAGGAGATTCTGACACAAACCACACGGCTGCTGGGCATCAGCAGGGGCAGTATTTGGCTGATTGATGAGGCACAAAAAAGCTTTTTCTGCCTGAAACAATACGATCAAAACGAGCCTCACTTTAGTGCCGGCACGGTGCTCTCAATGCATACACACCAAAAGTATCTCCAAAGCTTGCGTACCCAAGGGATTATCGTGGCGCAAGATGTATGGACACACCCCGACTTGGAGGAAATCAATCGGGATTATTTCCGTGAGAAGCAAATTTGCTCCTCGCTCGACATGGCCTTCTTCATTAATGATAAAGTAGAAGGCTTACTTTCTTTTGAGCAACAAGTACAAGCTCGCGAGTGGACTGCCGAAGATATTTTCTTCTTACAAAGCTTGGGCGAAATCATCACGGTGGTATTTCAAGCTTCGCAAATAAAGGAGGAGACAGAAATTGTAAAAGAAAAAAGCCGACAGATAGAACGCCAAAACCAAACGCTGGCACTCAAACAAGACGAGCTGGAGGCGGCCAAAGCAACCTTAGAACGTCAAAACCGGAAGCTTATTACCCATGAGGCTATCTTGAAAAAAGCCGTAAAAAAAATGCGCACCCAAGAAGCTGACCTTCGCCAAAACTATGAGAAACTCCAAAATGCCCAAACCAAACTTGTAGAATCCGAAAAAATGAGTGCCTTGGGGCAGCTTACCGCCGGCATCGCTCATGAGCTCAACAACCCTATCAATTACATCCACTCCAGCATTGAGGGCTTGGGCGAGTCTATGCGCTATCTTGTAGAAATTATCAAGCGCTATGAAGCCATCGAAGCCGACAATGCTGCCCAAATATTGGCAGAAATACAGGCTTACAAAGCACAAATAAAGTTTGAGAAGATGCTGGCCATTTTGGAGCGCACCCCCCAAAATGTGATGCTGGGCGCACAAAGAGCCGCCGAGATTGTGAGAGAATTGCGCAGCTTCTCGCGTATAGACGAGGCCGAGTTAAAAATCAGCGACCTCCACGAAGGCATCAATTCCACCTTGGTATTGCTCCGCCATCAGTACAAAGGCCGTATCCAAATACACCGCCAATATGCCGAGCTACCTCTTGTGGAGTGCTACCCCGGCAAGCTCAACCAAGTATGGATGAACCTGCTGGCCAATGCCATTGAAGCCATTTACATGCGTCAGGAGGCAGCTTTTCAAGGAAATATTTATATTCGCAGCAAGTTGCTTGCAGAAGAAATATTTATAGAAATAGAAGACAGTGGCATCGGCATAAAAGAGGAAGTGCAAAGGCGTATTTTTGAGCCTTTTTTCAGCACCAAATCTATCGGCAAAGGCGTAGGCTTGGGGCTGGCTATCTCTAAGAGCATTATTGAGCAACACCAAGGCAGCCTCTCTTGCAGCTCCACGCCTGGGCAAGGCACGTGCTTTAGCATCAGTATTCCTCTACATAAGCAATTCTCTCCTTCTAAACCAACCATCGGCACATGAGCAGCCTGAAAATATTATATGTAGATGATGAGCCTGAGAATTTAGATGCCTTTGCGCTCTCTTTCCTGCACGACTACGAGGTCTTCACCGCGCAGTCGGCAGCAGAAGGCTTGGCTTTACTGGCGCAAGAGGCATCATCAGGCAGCCCTATCGCCTTGGTGATTTCCGACCAGCGCATGCCCGAAATGAGCGGTGTGGACTTTTTGGAGCAGGTAAGTTTGCTCTATCCAGAAGTAGTAAAGATGCTGCTTACAGGCTATAGCGATATTCAAGTGGCTATCGAGTGCATCAATCGGGTAGGCTTGTACCGCTTTCTGACCAAGCCCTGGAAAAAGCAAGAGCTGAAAGCAGCTATTGTGCAGGCATTGGAGCTGTATCACCTGCGCCAAGAAAACAGCGCCCTCATCGGCCATCTCCAAAAAAGCAATGAATCGCTCAAAGAGGCACTCTGTGAGGTGGAGATTTTGAAGCAAAAGCTCGAAGAAGAAAATGTGTATCTGCGCGAAGAGGTGGACTTACAGAAGAATTTTAAGGAGATTATCACCCAAAGTCCCCTCTTCAAAAAAACCCTTAAAGCCGTAGAACAAGTAGCCCCTAACGATACCACCGTGCTTATTTTGGGCGAAACAGGCGTTGGCAAGGAGCTTATCGCACGCTCTGTACACAACATCAGCCACCGCCACAAGCGCCCCCTCGTAAAAATCAACTGTGCTGCCCTGCCCGCCAATTTAATTGAAAGTGAGCTTTTTGGCCACGAAAAAGGCGCTTTCACAGGGGCTTTTCAGCAAAAAATAGGACGCTTCGAGCTGGCCGACGGGGGCACGCTCTTTTTGGACGAAATAGGCGAGCTACCTCTTGAGCTGCAAGCCAAGCTTTTGCGCGTACTCCAAGAAGGGGAATTTGAACGCTTGGGCGGCAACAAAACCATCAAAGTAAATATCCGCCTGATTGCCGCTACCAATCGCCAACTCGAAAAAGAGATAGAAAAAGGCACTTTTCGCGAAGACCTCTATTTTCGCCTGCACGTATTCCCCATCCAAATCCCTCCCCTCCGCCAACGCAAAGAGGATATTCCACCTTTGGTAACACATTTTGTGGAGAAGTTTTGTGGCCGTCTGGGGCGCAAGATTCTGCAGATTCCCCAAAAAGCCATTGAGCAGCTCCAAGCCTACGACTTTCCGGGCAATGTACGTGAGCTGGAAAACCTGATTGAAAGAGCGGTGATTATCTCGCCTGCCGACAAGCTTACGCTGCCACCACTACAAACAAAAAAACGCAAAACAGACGAAGAGGGCGCGCTCTCCAGCTTAGAAGAAAATGAAAGACAGCATATCTTGAGGGCCCTCAAAGCTACCAAAGGGCGTATCCATGGCGAGGAAGGTGCTGCCAAAATTCTTCAGATTAATGCCTCTACACTGCGCTCCCGCATGGAGAAATTGGGGATTAAATTGAATAAAAACTTTGATGAAATTTCATAAAAGCACGAAATATCGCAACTTTTTTTCACTCTAAAAAAATAAAATCAACGATAAATATCTATAAAACAACATATTACAAAGCTGGCACTGCTTTTGGAAACATGGAAGCATTCATATCAATAAATAAAAACTTAAACGCTTGCTCCTATGTACGAACTACACGAAGAAAAAAACGTAGTGGACTTGCAAGAACTCAGTGAGCTTCTACAACAGCCCCAGCCTCTTATCGTTTTGTTTAGAGAAGAAGTAATGGGCATTGGCTACATCCTCAACTTGATGATTGAAGACCTCCTCCACCACGAGCGCGTACAATATGTAAAAGTGAATTTAAGCCCGAAACATCTCTGGAGAAGCCCTTATCAGCTTACCCAACTGCCCACCCTGATGCTCTTCCGCCAAGGAAAAGAAGTTGCCCGTATCACAGATATTATGCCGAAGTATAAGTTGGCTGCTTACTTCCAACAGTTCTTACAACAAATCTGAACGAATTATGCTTTCACCTGCCATTTATCAAACATCTACCCTCATGACACAAGTCAAAGGCCAGACCTATCGCAAAACAAAAGAAGAACAACTACAAGCCGAAGTAGAGAACCTCTACGGCATCCTTGAACTTTTTACTTACAGCACTTCTCACGATTTGCGCTCGCCTATTGCCACTGTAGAAGGACTCATCAACCTGATTGAGATGGAGGAAGACCCCAGCAAAGTAAAACACTACGTCAGCCTTATCAAACAAAGTGTATATAAGCAAGATTACCTGCTCCAGAACATTACCGACCTGCTCAAAAACGAGCGCATGCCCCTCAAAAATACCTTGGTAGATGTACGACAACTGGTAGAAGAAGTACTCTTCGACTTGGACTTTTTAGACCCACAAGAGGAGATAGAAAAAATCATCTATATCGCCCCACAAGCCCCTGTATGCTTGGACAGAATACGCCTCAAAACCATCTTGCACAACCTGCTCTCCAATGCCCTGAAGTTTCAACATACTGACAAGCGCGAGAAGCACGTTATCGTGGGTATAGAGAGCAACCAACAGCATATTATTTTGAGCATAGAAGACAATGGCATAGGCATCAAAACCGAAAACCGCGAGCAGGTATTCGACATGTTTTACAGAGCCACCTCCCACAACCACGGTGCGGGTTTGGGGCTGTACATTGCCCGACGCACCGTACAGAAAATGGGTGGCCACATTCGCTTCTGCGAAAGACAGCAGCGAGGCATCAGAGTACTGATAGAACTTCCCAATCAATTATTTTAATTTCATAAAAGATATATCTATGAATACGATGGTAGAAAATATCGAAATAGCCAAATACAAAGGAGGCAGCCTGCATTTCTCCCCGGAGCAAAATGTACTCTTGTTTGCAGTGGAGGGCTTTATGCTGAGCGAGGCCTTCAGGCAGATGCACCAAAAAGCACTGGAATATGCACGCGTACATTATGTGTGCAACTGGGTGGTTGATTTTCGTGCACTTGAGGCCGTGAAAGATGAAGATGTGGCTTGGATTTGCCAAGAATGGCAACCCCAATGGACCAACAGCCCCGTGCAGCGGGTGTATGTGATAGAGCCGCAGAAACTTTTTGGCAGAACTTCCTTCAAAAGAATGATTAGCCGCGAGTTGATTAGCAAAATGAACATGAAGTTTTTCTTAGATGAAAATAGCGCTATGCAAGCCATCTATTAAGCAAAAAAGTCCCCTACTATCGTATCGAATCGGATATATTCTTAAAAAATTTAACCTAATCTCAAACAATGCTCAACTTACTCACAAAAGGCAAGAAAAGTCAGACCGTATTGGAGGCTATCTTCAGGGCTACCCGCGATGCCATCATCATCTTGGAAAATGGAGTGATTGCCGAATGCAATGCCGCCACTGTGGCACTCTTCGGAGCCAAAAACATGGAAGCGCTCTTGGGCAAATCTGTGATGTTTATCTCGCCCGAAAAACAAAATAACGGAGAAGACTCCGCCAAAGCTGCTGAAGCCCATATTGGCAAATGCTTTGAGCAAGGAGAAAGCTTCTTTGAGTGGACACACCGCAAGCTCAATGGCGACCTTTTCGAGGCCGAAGTACTCCTCTCCAAAATAGACCTCGAAGAAAAGGTAATTATCCAAGCCGTGGTACGTGATGTAAGCGCCCGCAAAGAAATTGCTAACCAAAATCAGCAACTCCTTGAAGAGCTGCGCGCCGGAGAAGAAGAGCTTCGCCAGAATTTGGAGGAGCTGCAAACCCAACGCGACTACATCCAAAAAATAAATGAGGAAGTTAATCTCAAAAACCAAATCCTTGAACGCAACAGCAAGGCACTCCTCAACCTCAACAAATCGCCAGAAGTACACAGTGGCCATTTGGGCAAAGCCTTTGAACTCATTACCCAACAAGCAGCACAACTTTTGCGTATAACGCGCGTGAGCATCTGGGAATATAATTCTGAAAATCAGCAGATTGTATGCCGCAAGCAATACGACAAAGGTGATGCACAAACTTTTAGCGAGGGCGCTGTCATCAAGCAAAGCGATACACCTACTTATTTCAGAGAAGTACTCACTGAAAAAGTAATGATTGCCACCAATGCCCTCCAACACCCTGATTTGGTAGAGTTTGTGGAAAGCTACTTTGAGCCGCTGCAAATCAAGTCGCTCTTAGACGTACCCTTCTTTGTAGATGGCCAAATGGCTGGAGTTATTTGCTGCGAGCATCAAAAAGAACAAAAAGATTGGACTTTGGAAGAGGTGGCTTTCGTAAAAAGCCTCTCCGATATTATCACCATCGCTATCAAAACCCAGCAGCAACTTGCCCAACAAGAGCAGCTCCGCCAAAACGAGCGCCGCCTCTTCAACTTTTTAGACAAAATCCCCGCAGGAATATTCATCCTCGAAAATACAGGCCAACCCTACTTTGCCAATGCCCAAGCCAAAGAGCTGCTCGGCAAAGGCATTATGCCTGATACCAAAGACAAAGGCTTGGCAGAGGTATATCAAGCCAAACTCGAAGGCAGCGACGAAGACTACCCCCAAGCAGAAATACCGCTCGTAAAAGCCTTGGGTGGGGTATCCTCTACGGTCGAAAATATGGTGATTTTGCGTGGCGAAGAGCGCATCCCTCTGGAGGTTACAGGTTCGCCTATAACAAACGAAAGAGGCGAAATCGAATACGCCATTGCCATCTTCCAAGACATCTCCGACCGCAAAGACAGAGAAGTTGCTATCGCAAAAAATGCCAAGAAATTAGCGGCCAACGAGGCCATTCTCAAGAAAGCCTTTGAGAAAACCAAGCTCCAAGA
>DAIQNQ010000051.1:8642-18308 GCA_036788275.1 Thermonemataceae bacterium | reverse complement strand
CGCCTCCTCGAATGGCTCTCCGGTGCGCGCATGCTTTACAACTATATTTGGGTAGGTGGGCTTTTCTACGACTTGCCCCTCGGCTTTGAGGAGCGCTGCGCTGAGCTTGCACGATACCTGCGCCCTAAACTACAAGAACTCAAACAACTGGTAGTTGAAAACAAGATTTTTGTCCAGCGTACAGCAGGTATCGGTGTACTACCCCTCGATTTGGCCATCAATTATGGTGTAACAGGGCCGATGCTACGGGCTTCCGGCTTGGCTTATGACCTCCGTCGCATAGACGGCTACTCGGTATATCCTGAGATAGACTTCGATATTCCCGTAGGCGAAGGCCTGATGGGCAGCTTGGGCGACTGCTGGGACCGCAACTGGATGCGAGTGCAGGAATGTGAGCAGTCGCTGCGTATTATAGAGCAATGTGTGGAGAAGCTGCTGAAGCAGCACAAGCGCAGCCCCGATTTCGACCCACAAGCCACGGCACCTAAGAAGATTCGTCCTAAGGCAATGGATTTTTATGTGCGTGCCGAAAATCCAAAAGGAGAGCTGGGCTTTTTTTTCCGTACTGATGGCAAAAGCGATGTGCCTGTGCGTTGCAAGGCACGGGCTTGTTCTTTTGTAAATCTTTCGGTGCTGCCTGAAATCACGCGAGGCGTAATGCTGGCCGACTTGATTGCCATTATCGGTTCTTTCGATTTGGTAATGGGCGAGGTGGACCGATAGCTTTTCATTCAAAATAAAAACAACTTGCAGCGAATTTTTTACATATCGCTTTTATTTTTTCTGCTCTTGTCGGGCTGCCGGAGCAAAGCGCCTCTTCGCGTTCCCGACATGCAAAATGGAAAGCTTGACTTGCGCAATTGGGACTTTGAGACCTCGCCGCTGATAGAGGTGCAAGGCGAGTGGGAGTTTTATTGGAGCGAGCTGCTTGGGCCACAGCAGCTTGATGCGGTTGTACCTCGCTACGCTTACATTCCGGGTGCTTGGGAACAAGGTTTGCTGCCACACTTTGGCTATGCCACTTATAGCTGCGAGCTGAGGCTTCCGGCTTATGCCCAAGCCAAAGATTTTGCCTTGTATTTGCCCAATCTGTCTATGGCCTACAAGGTGTGGTTCAATAGCCTTTTGGTACAAGAGGTGGGTAGGGTAGGGGTAAGTCCTCAAAGCTATGCACCGGCTTATCGCAATAGCTTGCTGCGTATTCCTAACAACCTTATTACCAAAAATAAAAATCTAAGAATCACTATACAAGTGGCCAATTTCAACCACTTCCGTTCGGGCTTTTACCACGGGCTGCTTCGCTTTGGCAAACATCAAGCACTGGTCGCGCAGGAGGAGCGTACAAGGGCTTTTGAACTTTTTGAGATAGGCGCGCTGCTCTTCATGGGCTTTTATCATTTATTGCTCTTTGCGTATTTGTTTCGCAGGCGCGAGCAAGCTCCTTTGTATTTGGCCTTGATATGCTTTTGTATTGCCATCAGAACGCTCATCGTCAATGTAGGTTCTCAGTATTGGTACGAGTTGTTTGCGGTACATAGCTATACCCTACTGATACGAATAGAATTTTGGGTTACCTATGCCCTTATTCCCTTGATGCTCTTCTTTGTAGAAGCTCTCTTTCCGGAAGAAACTCCACGTACTTTATTTTTTTGGATGAAAATCCTGGGGGCACTGCTCTTAGGAGTAGTAGCCTTGGCACCTACCTTTGTATTGGGACTGAGCTTGTACGTCTTCTACCCTGTGGCTCTTTTGGGCTATATATGCCAGATATATGTGGTAAGTAGCGCCATCAAAAACAAGCGTAGAGGAGCTGTCATACTTTTTACAGGCTTTCTGATGTCCTTTATCTTTTCTTTTGTGGAAGTCGCCTATCATCTCAATCTTGTGTATCTTTCTTATTCCAACTTGGCCACCATCGGGATTTTCATATTTTTATTTTTTCAGTCTTCTGTCATTGCAAGCCGCTTTTCTCGTGCTTTTTTTCGAGCAGAATATCTCTCCAAAAATCTTGAACGCAAAGTAAAAGCACGTACTGAAGCCTTAGAAGAACAAAACAAACTCATCGCCCAAATCAACGAAGGCATGGTGAGCAGCATTCAATACGCCAAAAGAATACAAGAAGCACTCTTGCCAAGGCAGCAGAGCCTCCAAAAAATATTTCCCGAACACTTTGTTTTTTATCGGCCACGTGATATTGTAAGTGGAGATTTTTACTGGTGCTTCCAAAAGGAAAACAAGGCTTGTATCGCTGTGGTAGATTGCACCGGCCACGGCGTACCCGGCGCACTGATGTCTATGCTGGGTTTTGCCAGCCTCAACTATATCGCCAGCCAAAGCGAAGCTCTGCAACCCGAAGAAATGCTCCAACAGCTTGACGAACAGGTGAAAGCAGCGCTCCATCAAGACAAAGAAGCACAAAGCCAAAACTACGATGGCATGGTGGTGGCACTCGCTTGTCTGCAGCTTGACACGCTGGAGCTTGCCTTTGCAGGAGCCGAACGGAGCTTGCTCTTGCTCCGAGATGAACAAGTGCAAGAGATACAAACCAGCAGGCACATTATTGGTGGTAATTTTGAACAACAGCAAAAGCATTTTTTTAGCAAAAAACTCCAACTGCAAGCCCAAGACCGCCTCTATATGTTTACAGATGGCTATACCGACCAGTTTGGCGGCAGCCCCAAGAAAAGAAAGCTCAGTACGCGCAAATTCAAGGACTTGATTCTCCAAATACATCAAATGCCCATGGAACATCAAAAAATTGCACTACAACAGCACATGCAAGATTGGCAAAACGGCTACGCCCAAATAGACGACATGCTCGTAATCGGACTACATATCTGCTAAATTTTTAGCTATCAAGCGCTTAGAGATTCTTAAAAAAATTCACGGTCTTTTATTTTATTTTCAGAGAAAAAATCCTAACTTGGTTTGCTGTTTAAAGTGTTTTTTTCGTATTTTTGACTGCCCTAAAGCGCATCAATTGAACTAATCCAACACAAAAAGTATGTTGCACATCAACAAAGAAAAGTTATTGGAAACCCGCGAAAAGCTCCTCAACCTCCTGAGCAGCAAAGAGCTGAATGATGATGTACAGCGCCTCGTAAGAGAAGACCTCCGCAGCTTGGAAAAAGAACTTGAAGAGCTTGGCCAACAGAAAAAAGACCCCGAAAGCAATGTTTAGCCCAAACATTGGAGAGAAAACCGCTAAGTTTTCTCTTTTTTTTGCAAAACATTTTGACTTATAGATTATTCCTTCTACCTTTGCAATCCTTAATTTAAGAAGAATATAGCATACCAAAATAGATTTAAGACAATGGCAAATCATAAGTCCGCATTAAAGAGAATCAGAGCAAATGAAGCTAAAAGAGTGAGAAACCGCTTCTATCTGAAAACTACTCGCACTTTCGAGAAGAAATTGAAATTGACTCAAGAAAGAAGCGAAGCCCAAGAGCTGCTCAAAAAAGTAAGTGCTATGTTGGATAAATTGGCAAAAAAGAACATTATCCACAAAAACAAAGCAGCCAACCACAAGTCTAAGTTGGCCAAATTTGTGAATACACTCGCTTAACTGCACCTTTGAAAATCTTGTGCATACATATCAGCCTTACATTTGTAGAAATGTAGGGCTTTTGTGTTTCCCTACTTTACAATTCTCCATCTATTTTTTATCCCCATGAGCTATATAGACCATATCCACGCCCGTCAAATCCTCGACTCTCGCGGCAACCCCACCGTTGAAGTAGATGTAATCACCGAAAATGGCATCATCGGCAGGGCAGCCGTACCCAGTGGCGCTTCTACCGGTAAGTACGAAGCCGTAGAGCTGCGCGATGAAGACCCCACCCTCTATTTGGGCAAAGGCGTACTCAAAGCCATCAGCCACGTAAACGACATCATTGCCCCGGAATTGGTAGGCTATGAAGTCTTTGAACAAAATCTTATTGACAAAATTATGCTTCAGTTGGACGGCAGCGCCAACAAAAGCAAGCTCGGTGCCAATGCCATTTTGGGCGTATCGCTGGCCGTAGCCAAAGCCGCTGCCCAAGAGGCCAAATTGCCCCTCTTTCGCTACATCGGCGGTGCCAATGCCAATACCTTGCCCGTACCGATGATGAATATCTTGAACGGAGGCAGCCACGCTGATAATGGCATTGATTTTCAGGAATTTATGGTAATGCCTGTAAAAGCCTCTTCCTTCTCGCAAGCTTTGCGTATGGGTACGGAGATATTCCATTATCTCAAAAAAGTACTCAAAGACAAAGGCCTCTCTACCAACGTAGGCGACGAAGGTGGCTTTGCGCCCAACCTCCGCTCCAATGTAGAAGCGATTGAGGTGGTATTGCAGGCCATCGAAAAGGCAGGTTATCGCCCGGGCGAAGATGTGTTTATTGCGATGGATGCGGCCAGCTCGGAGTTTTACAATGCCGAAGAGAAGGTGTATCACTTCAAAAAATCAACCGGAGACAAGCTTACCTCCACCCAAATGGCCGACTACTGGAAAGAGTGGGCGCAGAAATACCCCATCATCTCTATCGAAGATGGTATGGATGAAGACGACTGGCAAGGCTGGAAAATGATGACCGATGCCATTGGCAAAAAAGTGCAAATCGTGGGCGATGACCTCTTCGTAACCAACGTAGAGCGCCTCCAGCAGGGAATCCAGCAGCAAATAGCCAATGCGATTTTGATAAAGGTAAACCAAATCGGTTCGCTCACCGAAACCATCAACACCGTACAAATGGCCACACGCCACTCGTACAAGAGTGTGATGTCGCATCGCTCCGGCGAAACGGAAGATGCCACCATCGCCGACTTGGCTGTAGCCCTCAATACCGGACAAATCAAAACCGGCTCCGCCTCTCGCTCCGACCGCATGGCCAAATACAACCAGCTGCTGCGCATCGAAGAGCAACTCGGCGAAACGGCCTACTATCCGGGCTTGGCTTTCTAAACTCTGAAATTTTCTATAAACAAAGGCAGCCTTTCGAGCTGCCTTTGTTGTTTTAGCGACTTGCCTCTTTGATTTTGTGCTCAGAGGTAAGGTGAAATTCTATATCGGGATAGTTTTCGCGGGCGGTGCGCAGTGTCCACTCGCTTTCGGCCAAAAATACAGGCTGCCCTTCTTTGTCGTAGGCGATATAGGCAGACTTACGGTTCGTAAAATCTTGTAAAACAGCTTTATTAGAGGAGGTAATCCAACAAGCCTTGTGGTAAGGCAGCGCCTTGAAGCTACATTTCGCACCATACTCGTGCTCTAAGCGAAACTGTATCACCTCAAATTGCAGCTCTCCTACCGTACCGATAATCTTACGACTACCCAAAGGATGCACAAAAAGCTGTGCCAAGCCCTCTTCGGTAAGCTGCTGCACACCTTTTTCAAACTGCTTCGCTTTGAGGGGCTCGTTGTTGAGTACTTCTCGGAATATCTCGGGCGAAAAGCTCGGAATCCCTTTGAATTGCAGCTGCTCGCCCTCGGTGAGTGTATCGCCTATTTTGAAATTACCCGTATCATACAAACCAATCACATCGCCGGGGAAGGCTTCCTCAATGGTTTCTTTGTCGCTGGCATTGAACATAGCCGGGTTGGCAAACTTAAATTTCTTGCCCAAGCGCACGTGCTGATAGAAGGTATTGCGTTCAAATTTGCCCGAACAAACCCGCAAAAAGGCAATGCGGTTGCGGTGGTTGGGGTCTAAGTTGGCATGTATCTTGAATACAAAACCCGAAAATTTCTCTTCTTTCGCCCATATTTCGCGCTCGGCGGCAGCACGCTTTTCGGGGGCGGGTGCTATCTCCAAGAAGGTTTCGAGCAGCTCTTGCACTCCAAAGTTATTAATGGCACTTCCAAAAAATACAGGCGCTACCACTCCCTCTCGGTATTGTGTAGCAGGCAAGCGGCCATATACGGCCTCTACCAGCTCCACATCCTCACGGAGTTTGTGCAGGTATTGCTCCGGCACGTAGCTTTCTACTTCCTTGTCGAAGATATTGTTGATGGCAATATAATCGTTGGCTACTTTGGTTTTGCTGGCCGAAAAAAGGTTAAGTTGGCTTCGATGCAAATCATATACTCCCTGAAAAGTAAAGCCTTGACTAATAGGCCAAGACATGGGATGCACCTTGATGTGCAGCTTCTCTTCGAGTTCTTCCAAAAGGCTGAAAGGGTCTTTACCCTCTCTGTCCATTTTGTTGATAAATACGATTACGGGTGTATTGCGCATGCGGCATACCTCCATAAGGCGCTCTGTCTGTTCCTCTACTCCTTTTACACAATCCACCACCAGAATCACACTGTCCACCGCCGTCAAAGTACGGTAAGTATCCTCTGCAAAGTCTTTGTGGCCGGGGGTGTCCAAGATATTCACCCGCTTGCCGTCATACTCGAAGGTCATCACCGAGGTAGCCACCGAAATACCACGCTGCCGCTCTATTTCCATAAAATCGGAGGTGGCTGTTTTTTTGATTTTGTTATTTTTTACAGCGCCTGCCGTTTGTATCACGCCCCCAAAGAGCAGGAACTTCTCGGTGAGGGTAGTTTTTCCGGCATCGGGGTGGCTGATAATGGCAAAAGTCCTGCGCCGCTGTATTTCTTTTTCTAAAATGCTCATTGACTCGAATAAAAGATGAAAGCTGCTTTTTTTGCAAGCAGATTGCGCAAAAATAAGGATTTTTTTTCTCTTTCGCAGGAATTTTCCTTGGCCGAAAGGCTACATCAGCAACTCTTTGAAGCTGCCAATGCCCTGCTTTTGGGCTTTGTGCCAAAGATGCAGGAACAGCTCGGCGGTAGCCAGTGCATCGCCCGAAGCACTGTGGCGGGCGTGGTTCTGGATATTGTATTGTTGGCAAAGTGCATCTAAACTGTATTTGCCTGCTTCGTGCGGCTGTGTATCCCAGCGCCCTTGCTCCAAACGCATGGCCAAGGCGAAAGTATCTATCACGGGATTGAGCAACGGAAAGCCCCAAGATTTTTGCATCAATTTATGCAACATGGCTTGGTCGAAGGCGGCATGGTGGGCTACCAAAATATCGCCACGCATATAGGCCAGAAAGTCCTGCATCACAGCGGCTTCTTCGGCGGCGTGTTGGAGCTCTTGCGAGAGAATCTGATGCACGGGCACGGAGGCTTGGTCGCCGGTGTGGCTGCGGCGAATATAGGTCTCGAAGCTGTCTTGATAGACAATTTCGCCATTTTCTATGGCAATCGCTCCGATAGAAAGGATTTGGTCTTTTTGTACATCCAAGCCCGTGGTTTCTGTATCAAATACCACCAAGCGGGCGGCATTTCCCTTGGAGCGGCTTTGGCAAGCGGCGTGATAAACCCTCAGAAAATCAGGCAAATTGGCCTCTTGGAGCTTCTTTTTGAGCTTTATTTCCCTAAAATAATTTTGAATAAGCTGCCACATTAGCGCAAAAAGTTGGTTCTGAAACGTACCGAAATGATTTCTTGTAGCTGGGCGATGGTCTGAAAAATATTGCGCAGCATTTGTCGCTCCAACTTGTTGAGGATTTGCGGGTTGATATACCTGCCCGAATCGCCTTGGGCAAAGCCTTGGAGGGCACGGTGACGCATCAGAATTTCGTAGCCCAAAGCTGCCGCCTCGCAGACCTCGCGGAGCGAAGGCTCGGCCTTGGCAATGGCCTCGAAGCGCTCGAAGGTGCTGCTATACAAAGGCAGCCGCAAGGAGTATGTGAGCAGGCGGGCGGCATCGGCCAAGGGCATCATGGCGCGCGCCTTGATGTCGAAGAGGTCTTTGTGTTCGCCGCTTTTTTCTACCACAAAATTCTTAAAAAAGCTCAAAGGAGGTAGGTTTTGGAGGGCATTTTGCGCCAAGAGTCCAAAAAATAAATCTTGGCCTTGTGTTTTTTGAAATACAAAGTCTTTGAGCTGCTCGGCCAAGGCAAAATTGCCTGCCACAGGACGAAAATCGAAAAAGATGGTGGACATCATCAGCGCCTTTTCGTCGGGGCTGGCTATCCAATCGCCAAAATAGCGCTTCCATTGCGAGAGCGGCTGGCACCATTGCGGATTGCTGGCCATCATATCGGCAGGGCAAGGCGCAAAGCCACAGGCCACCAAAATATCGGTACATTTGCGGCTCATGGCCAAAAAATACGCCCCGGCTTGCTCTTCGATGGAGTCGTCATATACCAAGGCATTGTCTTGGTCGGTACGCAAAAATTGCTCTTTGCGCCCCTCGCTCCCCAGCGAAAGCCAGCAAAAACTTGTTTGCTGCGGCACTTGCCAGCCCTCTTGGAGCAGGGCTTCTTCGGCCAAGGCAATGGCTTTTTGAATAAGAATGTCGTTAATTTCGGTAATGATTTTGGAGACCAATGGCACGGCCAGCTCTTGTTGGAGGTAGTGCTTTACCAAGTCTTCGGCTTGTTGGCGCAAGGCGGCTAATTCTTCTACGGAGCTGCTTCGGCGCATTTTTTTGGCCAATAGTGCAGGCTGCTGCCCCTGCGCCATGAGCACATCGCGCTGCGAGAGGATGCCCAAGGCGGGGCTGTGCGGACTGCCATCTTGAGTGATGCAAAGATGGCTCACACCGGAGGAAGTCATGTGCAACATCAGCTCCAATACACTCAGGTTGGGCAGCACGGTTTTTACAGGACTGCTCATGATATTGCTCACGGCCAATTGCTTTACCTGCTCTTGGCGGGCTACCACTTTTTTGCGCAAGTCGGTATCGGTGATAATGCCCAGCGGGTGCAGGCGCTCATCTACCACCAAAATAGAGCCTACTTGGGATTGGCTCATGGCTTGGGCGGCCTTCCAAACAGGCCAAGAAGGCGGGCAAGAGAGGATTTGCTTGAAGGGATTGAGAAAAATTTTGTCCAAGTCGCGCTCCCATACATTGCTGTCTTTTTTGGGAGAAAGAAAATAGCGGCTCTTTTTTTCGGGCAGCGAAGCCTCCAAGCCGCCTCGCCCTTTGGAAATGCCTACGGCGAAGCCCGAAGCAAAAAACAAGCTTACTTGCGGATGTTGCAAAAGAATACTCTTCGCTGGAGCGGCAGGCACTACAAAAACCAAAGAATCTTCGGCGGCGATGGCCGTAGAGATGTAGAAATCCTCTGCAAAAAGTGCCCTAATACCAATAATTTCGCCCTCGTCGCATTCGTCAATCAGCAGGCTGCGCTCACCCTCGCTCTGAAGGAGCTGTATGCGGCCTTTTTTTACAATATAAAAATGTGCCTCCGGCGGCTCAAATTCACGAAACAAGACCTCTCCGGCAGCCACAAAGCGAAGCTGCAGGCGCTCGGCCAGCAAGGCCAAATCGGAAGGCGGCAAAAAGCTGAAGGGCGGATGGGCTTTCAGAAAATCTACTACTTGCTGCAAGGCGCTGTTCATGGCTTTGGGAAATTTGGTTTTTAGATGTATCTTCGGTACGTGATACCCATGTGAATGTAGATTGAATTATTGAAGGCAGCAATGATGTTTATCATAAAAGCCACCCTTTTGTAAAGCTTATTGGCAATTTACGCTACAAATATCTTTTTTATGAATACAAACAGTGAAATTTGGTATTTTGAAGATGTAAATCTTTATCAGGTACTTTGCCCCCACAAAACGGCCAATTTGAGCCAAAAACATCGTTTTCATCATTTTAAAAAAGACGATTTTATCTATTTTGAAGATGACCCTGCCGACAAGATATTTCTGGTGGC
>DAIQNQ010000051.1:0-8542 GCA_036788275.1 Thermonemataceae bacterium | reverse complement strand
GTAAAAAAGCTTGAAAGAAGGTTGGCCTCTATGCTTTTCAAAAATGTGCGCACACGGCTTCGGGAGTTTTTGGAAGATATGGCACAAGAGAAAGGAGAGAAAAAACCCAATGGAGAGTTTTTTGTAGAAAACCACCTCACCCACAAAGACATTGCACAACTCATCGGCAGCTCTCGCCAGACGGTTACCAGCTTGCTGAATGAGTTGGAAGAAGCGCAGGTGCTTCGATTCGAGAAAAAGAATTTTTATTTCAAGCCCTGAGTGTGTATTTTTGGCTGAGAGATTACAGAATCCTGATTTGCTATGGCCAAAGACGACACAAAAGCGGTGTTTCCTATTTCCAAAGGCTTTTTCTTAGCTTCCAACAAGGAAGAGCTGCGCGTAGAACGCCGTTGGTATCATCCGGTATTTCGGTGGATTCTGAGCTTAGGGCTTTTAGGCTTGGGCTTGGGTGCCGGGCTGGCGGCTTGGCTTTTCAGCTTACAGATTCCTCCTTTTTTTTATGTGCTTCCGGCTTTTTTATTTTTGTGCGGCTTTGCACTGTTTTATTATGGGCTTTGCGGCTATCTGAATCGCGCAGTGGTACGTATCGAAGCGCCTTTCTTTTATCTGTTTTATAGCCCGCTATGGTGGTGGGGACAGCAAAAAGTACCTCTCTCGGAGGTGCAGGAAGTATTTATTATTAAAAAGAGAGACAAAAGCGGTAACAAAGTGTTTTATGATTTGAAATTGCAAAAGAAAAACAAAAAAGAGTTGTCTCTGCTTCGCAATCTTACCGAGATGGACGATGCCCGCTTCTTAATGGAAAAAATCAATAAATTTATGCAAAGCTGAGTGTCAGACTGCTTGAGAGCCTTTGCTCAGAATAGCCTCCTTGCCATCGAGATAAGTCTGGCAGTCATTGCACTTGGTCGGCATATAAATTCCTAAATACGGAATCTCTCGCATACAAAAGGCTTGCTTTTTGCGGCATGATACCCGACAAACACTCAAATATCTTATTTCAATCCAAAGTTATTTTACTTATGACACGTGCTCTTTATTATTTACTTGGTAGCATACTTCTTTTGTGGGGGCTAAGCGCCTGCGAACTCTCCGACAACAGCGGCAACCAAGTGCCCAGTGTAGGCAAAGCCGGGGAAATTATGGTGGTAATGGACTCTGTAAAGTGGAATACGGAAGTGGGCATCACGCTGCGCAAAATCCTCCAAAGCCCCGTAGAAGGCCTTCCACAAATAGAACCCAGCTTCAAGCTGATTTATATGCACCCTCGCAATTTCTCAGGCTTTATCCGCAAGCACCGCAACATCCTTTTTCTTACTTCTTATGAAGATGCAAGCCCTACCGACCTGCGCCTGCAACGCTACTACAATACGCAGGTAGCCCAACAGGTAAAGAGTAATCCTGCACTGTATATGTACACCTTGCGCGACAAGTTTGCCAAAGACCAAGAGTTGATGTATCTTTTTGGTAATAGCAACAAGCGCCTGATAGATAATATGATTAAAAATAAAGATAATATCTTGCGCTTCTTTCAGGAGCAGGAGCTGGTACGCTTGGAGAAAAAGATTGTGCAAGACAAAGACAGCAAGGCGCTTTCGGCACACATCGGAGAGAAATTCCAAATCAATCTACAAATGCCCAAAGGCTTTGAGACCATCAAAGAAGAGGAGGATTTTGTGTGGATGGG
This sequence comes from Thermonemataceae bacterium, assembly GCA_036788275.1. Classification (GTDB taxonomy): domain Bacteria; phylum Bacteroidota; class Bacteroidia; order Cytophagales; family Thermonemataceae; genus DAIQNQ01. The sequence goes on along the minus strand of DAIQNQ010000051.1, from coordinate 6,852 downwards.
CAATATCAAGGGCAGAACTTATCAATATATTTTTCTGAGCCACAAGCCCTACACTGCCGCCGAGATGTTTTCGGAGGAGGATATTTTGAAATGGCGCGAAGAGCTGGGCAAAAAATATATTTTCGTTCCCAAGCGCGACAGTGCTTTTATGACTACCGAGACCTTGGAGCCTATCAGCAGCCGACAAATGGAACTAAACGGCTTCTTTTGTGTAGAATACCGCGGCCTGTGGCTCTTTGCCGACCGCTCCAAAGGAGGACCTTTTGTAAGCTACGCCTTCCTCAGCCCCGATAAAACCCGTATTTATTACTTGGAAAGCTACGTATTTGCCCCCGGCGAAGACAAAGTAGAAATGCTCCGACAACTCGAAGCCGTACTCCGTACTTTCAGGCATACAGCGCTGCCTATGGTGAGCAGCAAGGCGGAGTAGGAGAATATTATTTGAATAATTTTTCTGTGTGTATCTGTAAGGCATTTTTCTCTCCCAGAAGCACACAGATTTTTTGTGTCCACTCATTGTCTCTCAAAGCACCTTGTCGCGAAATACGATGCCCTCTTTTTGGAGCGCCTCCAATACGGGTATGTAAATTTCGGGGAGCAGCGGCAACTGTACGCCTCTTGCGGCTATCTTGCCCTCCAACAAAAGCACCGCCGCGATACCCAGCGGCAAGCCCACGGTTTTGGCCATAGCGGTATGGAGCTGGTTTTCGCCCAGCACCACCAAGTCTGAGATGTGCGTATAGCGCTGCTCCAATATTTCGTATTCGATTTGGTGTTGCATCACAATCATGTCTTTGTCGCTATCGTCCAGCTGCCAACGAGGCTCCAAAAGGTGCAACAAGAGCTGTGCAGGTGTGGCCTCTGCTTCGGGATAGTCGAGTGATTTTTCTTCAAACAAGCCCAGCCAAGCAATTTTCTGATACACCTCTCCTTGGTGAGGCAGCCCCAAATAATCGCAGAGCTTTTCCTCGACCGATTGGCTGGTATGAGGCGGCAAGAAGATATTTAGCAAGGCGCGCGGACTCAGGCGGGCAGTGGGAAGCAAGCTTTGGTTGTCTGTAAGCCCCAGCTGCACAAATACATCCCAAGCAGCACAATAGCCTTTTTTGCGCAGCGTACCGCGCAACAAAGTCCGCACTTGGGCAAGGCCGTACAGCTCCCGATAAGGCAGGGAGTCGCGATTGGCATAGCCTTCAAAAACATCGCTCCCCTCAATATGCACCTCTTCTATCCTCTTAAACAACTGATGATAGGGGATAAGCTTGAGTTGCTTCTCCGAAAGATAGCGCGCCCCCGCTTGGCCTGCCAGCACCACGTTTTGCGGATTCCAAGTAAACTTATAGCTCCATGGGTTGTTGTCGGATTCGGGTGCTATCAGCCCTCCCGTATAAGACTTGAAAGAGCGGATATAGCCGCCTTCGGCTTGTATTTGGTGGATAATCTTCATGGCCGACATGTGGTCTAAGCCCGGGTCTAAGCCCATCTCATTCAAGAAAAGCAAGTCTTTTTGCTTTGCCTCAGCATCAAGCGCCTGCATCTCCGGCGATACATACGAAGCCGTAAGCAGGTGTTTTTGGGCTGCCAAACAAAGCTTGGCTACGGCTACGTGCAAGGCAGGAGGCAAAAGAGAGATGACCACATCGTGGGCAGCAATTTGGGCAGCAGCAGCCTCTTCTTGTATATCAAAAGCCAATGCTTGGCAATGAGGCATTCCGGCAACTTTGCTTTCTGCCAAAGCCAAGGACTTGTCGCCCACGCTTAGCTGCCAATGCCGATGCGCCGCCTGATGTGCCAAATACTGTATCAATGTAGAAGCGGAGCGGCCTGCTCCAAGCAAAAGAATCTTTTTCATAAGAGGGTTTTTCTGTGTGGGCTTCTCCTTTTTTGAACTTGCTATATAAACGAATATCTTTATATTTGCTACAAAGATATGGGTTCTGCCCAAAAAAACTGCTTTTTCTTGTGCCCTCTTTCCTCTTGGACGGAAGGCGGTATTCATCTCAAAAAAAGAATTTTCTTATGAGTCGGCAGCGTTTCAGACACACCTCTCTCCGCAATACTGTATGGATACTTTTTGTAGCGCTGGCAGCAGTGCTGGCACTCAATATCCTGTTTGTGGAGCGCTCGCTTCAGCGCCTGCAGCAAGCCCAGCAAAGGGTACAGATTGCCAACAAATGCCGGCTGCTTTCGCAGAGCATCTTGCTGGAATCGCGCAAAGTGCTTACGGGCAACGAAAACCTGAAAGTAGGCCTCAATGAGATGATTCAAGAGCACGCTTTTATTCTCAAAACATTGGAGCTGGGCGGCAGCATCCAAATAGACCGCGAAGCCATCTCTATCAACAAAACAGAAGACCCACAGAGCCTGAACGTACTTGAGCAAACAGCCGCTTTTTGGAAAAGATACAAGAAAGAAGCCGATAGGATTGCCACGGAGCCTTTGTACCAAAGTATAAAGGAAGAGTCTGAAAACCTACAAGAAGAAGATATTGCCATAGATATTGATATGGACAGCCTGCTGCAAAACAGCACGATTGACAGAAAAATCATCAATCCCCTTGTTTTGAAAGCTTATGCGCAGCTCTACGAACTCTCCGAAGAGATGCAGCTACTCAACAAACAACTCGCTGCCAACTATACGACGCTCCTCGCAAACAAAAGACAAGAGGTAAGAAACTTCCTTATCTTGGTCATTGTGGGTGATATTGCCTTGCTGTTCTTCTTTCTGTGGATTATCCGCAACATCTTGTTCCGCCCCATGCGCAACCTTATACAAGCCGCTGCCAAAATACAAGAAGGCGACCTAAGCGAAGAAATCGCCTTGGAAGAGTACTCGGAGCTGGGAGATATCGCCTACACCATCAACACCATGCGCAGCAACCTCCTGAATGCCACCAACTTTGTGCGGAATATAGAGCAGGGCAAGCTGGACACCATTCGGGCACGCGAAGATGCCTCTAAGCTGGAATTGGCTTTGGTAGAAATGCGCGACCGCATGCGCTTTGTAGCCAAAGAAGAAACCCAAAGGCAATGGGTAACAGAGCGATTGGCAGCTTTTGTAGATGTATTGCGCGAAAACAACAATGATACCCAAGCCCTCTCCTATGCCGTGGTGTCGAATATCGTAGAATACGTAAATGCCCACCAAGGAGGCCTCTACATCCTGAACAACGAAGCCAAAACCCCTCAGGCAGAACTGATGGCCAGCTATGCCTTTGGCCGCCAACGCTACCTAAAGCAAGCCATAAAGCCCGGCGAAGGGCTTATCGGGCAGGTGATTTTGGAGAAAGACACCGTGTATATCAACGATTTGCCCGACAATTACTACGATATCTCCTCGGGCTTGGGAGCGGCCAGCCCCAGAGCCATCTTGATTGTGCCCCTCAAACTCAACGAAGTGCTGCTCGGAATGATAGAGATTGCCTCTTTTGAGGAAATAGAAGAGTACAAGATACAATTTATTGAGCGCCTTGCAGGCAACGTAGCCTCTACCATTGCCAGTGTGAAAGCCAACGAAGCCAACACGAAGTTTTTGCAAGAGCAGAAAATCGTAACCCAACAGCTCCGCACCCAAGAGGAAGAAATGCGCCAGAATATGGAAGAGCTGCAAGCCACCCAAGAAGAAATGCTCAAAAATGAGGCAGTACTCAATGCACAGTCTTTTGCCATCAGTACCGCCCTGCTCAGTGCCGAATACGATACCGACGGCTATCTGATTCACGCCAATCAGCTCTTCCTCCAAAAATTCAAATACGATTTAGACCAAGCCAAGGGCAAGCACCACCGCATCTTCTTGGATACAGAAAGCGCCTACAATGAGCAATATGTAACTTTTTGGGAGGAGCTTCTCGACAGAAAGCCCCAAACCGGCGACTACAAGCACGTGGCCAAAGGCGGTGCCGAAATATGGATTCGCGCTACCTATGTACCCATCCCAGACCGCTTCGGCAGCATTTATAAAATCATTTGTTTGGCCTTTGATATTACCGAAGAAAAACAACAGATGATAGACTACCAAGCACAAGTAGAAGCCGTAAGGCGCTCTTACGTTACCGCCGAGTTCGACTTGCAAGGGCTGCTTACCGAAACCAACGAAGAAATGCTGGCGCTCACCAAGTACAGCCGTGCCGAGCTGCTGGGCAAGCATTACAACTTCTTCTTCCATAAAGAAGAGGCCGACGACGATGCCTACAAACTCCTCTGGCGCAAGCTCAAGGGGGGCATCCACGAGGTAGGGGAGTTTGAATATTTAGACAAGTTTGGTGAAAAAATATACCTCCAAGCCAGCCTCAACCCCATCTACGACCTCAATGGCAACACCTTCAAAGTAGTGATGTTTGCCACTGATATTACCAAACGCAAGGAAACCGAAAGGCAAATTCAAGAGGTACAACAAAAAACCAAGGCACAGCAAGAACATCTTACAGCCCTTATCAACAGTACTGAAGACCGTATCTTTGCCATTGACAAGCGCTTCTTCGTAACGACCCTCAACGATAATGCCCGTGCGATATTTCAGCAGATGCGCCGCGAAATAGAAGTGGGCACCAACTTGCTCGACACTTTTCCGCCCGAAAACTATGAGGCGCTCAAAAGGGTATATGACCAAGCCCTGCGAGGCGAAAAAATAAAGCTGGAGGAGTCTTTTGTGAATACCAAAGGTGAGGAAGTACTGGTTTGGGTGTCTTATACGCCCATCTTCGATGATGAAGACAAGGTGCAGGGCGTTACGGTGTTTGCCAGAGATATTACTGAGCTCAAGAAACGCGAACAGCAACTCCGCGACGAACAGCAGCAGCTCCAAAACCGCCTCGAAGCCCTGCGCACGGTGATGAACCACAGCGAAGAGATGATTTTTCGTATAGACAGCCGCTTTGTGTTGCAGGCTTTCAATCTGCCTATGGCACAAGCCGTAAAAGCTACCCTCGGCTGGGAAATACGCATCGGCGATGCTACCCTTGAGCGCCTCCATCCGCCTACCGATACCGCCGCTTGGCAGGCTCTCTACCAAAAAGCCTTTGCCGGAGAGAGCCTCGCGCCGGAGGCAGCTCAAAACTTAGGCTTTGGGCGTGTACGTACCTTGCCCCTCACAGATGCCCAAGGCAAGATTTATAATGTGGTTTTCTATCTGAAGAAGGAGGGGTAGGGGAGCTTGCATAGAAACGAAGGACTATGTACAAGAGTTTTATTGCGTTTATACGTCGCTTATTATAAAATAACCGCAAGTATTTATGCTCAAGGCTTCCAAAATTTTACATAAAGGGCAGCTAAGAATCAAAGTAGACTTTCCCTACAATCAGGCTTTTGTGGAGTTGCTTCGGCAAGTGCCCGATGCGAGGTGGAGTCAAAGCCATCGGGCTTGGCACATCCCTTATACAAAATTGGCTTTTGCTAAGTTGAAAGCACTTTTTCCCGACATCATAGTAGATAGCCCGTCCCAAAAACAACCTGAGACTACTGAGGTCTTTCAAGAAAACATTCTTGAAACAGCTACCGATTTGCCCCAAACATCTTCTGTGCTGGTAGAAGTAATCGGAAGGAAAATTATCTTAAAACTTCCTAAGAATGATATTGACACCAGATTTATTCTGAGTTTGCGCTACTCTAAGTGGGATAAAGTGCAAAGGCTGTGGGTAGTACCGCACTATCCGGGCAACCTTGAGCTTATTAAAGAGTATTTCAAAGAAAGAATCTCCAATATTACCATACACGGAAGTATCGAAATACAGACCTCCACGCAGACACTGCAAGTAGCTGAAAAGGAGGTACTGCTTATCAAAACTTCTTCCCAAAGGCTTAAGCTTGTATTTGGTTTTAATAAGGCCCTTATCGTGGCCATCAAAAAGATGCCTTTTTGGCGTTGGGACAATAAAAATAAATGGTGGACAATTCCTTTCTCAGACAAGCTTCTGGCAGAAATACAAGCGCTGGCAGCCAGTGAGCAGCTCGAAGTGCGCTACATCGAAGAACCCACAGAAGAAAATAAAGTAGCTCGCAAAACAGCTCTTGAGGTGCTGAACTATCGGCCTTGCCCGGAAAGTATGCTCTTGAAATTGAAGGAGCTGCGCTACAGCGAAGCCACTATCAAGGCATACAAAAGTCTTTTTGAGGAGTTTATCAATCATTACCCCAGTATAGAAATAGACCGAATAGACGAGCCAAAAATCGTGGCTTTTTGCCAGTACTTGGTCATAGACCGCAAGGTATCGGCCTCTACGCAAAATCAGGCCATCAATGCGATTAAATTTTATTACGAACGCGTACTGGGTGGGCAACGCAAACTGTATGTATTGGAGCGCCCCAAGAAAGAAAAAACCTTGCCTACTGTACTCAGCGAGCAAGAAGTAGTGGCTATTTTGAAGGCATGCGATAATCTCAAACACAAAGCCATCCTGACGCTTATTTACTCGGCAGGTCTGCGTATTAGCGAGCTTATCAACCTGAAAATAAAAGATATAGACTCGGTAAGAAAGCAAATAAGAATCGCACAAAGCAAAGGAAAAAAAGACCGCTATACGCTGCTCTCTCCCAAAGCGCTGGAGCTGCTACGTACCTACTTCAAGGCCTACCAACCCAAAGAATACCTCTTTGAAGGACAAGAAGGAGGTAAATACGCCTCCAGAAGTGTACAGGCTTTTTTTAAAGATGCCTGCCGGAGAGCCGGAATAAAGAAAAAGGTAACGGTGCATACGCTCAGGCACAGCTTTGCCACACACCTGCTTGAAAACGGTACAGATTTGCGCTACATCCAAGCTTTGCTGGGGCACGAAAGCAGCAAGACTACGGAGATCTACACGCACATCACTACCAAAGGCTTTGAGCAGATAAAAAGCCCCTTGGATGGCTTGGATAT
>DAIQNQ010000050.1:0-18331 GCA_036788275.1 Thermonemataceae bacterium | reverse complement strand
TCAAAACGCTAAATATTGGAAAGAGATTAATCAACCGTTTATAGATGATTTGATTGCAAGTGGAAGCGATATTCGTTTTATACATGACCCTCGTTTAGATAAAAATATTTGGAATTATGTAGATGAGCTCCCCGAAAGAAATGATGTTCAAAAGCAGTTCAAAGCAAAGGCAAAAGCAGAAGGGCTAAAAAGAATAAGGACTTACTTATCTATGGAATATGAGTATTTAGAGAGCTTAGGATTTGTTCTTCAAGAGAATGGTTTAATGATAAAAAAATAATCAAAATGCAAAGTATATTTGACTATGAAGAGTTTAAAGAAGATGTTTTTACCTATCTGAAAGAAGTGATTGATAAGTATCAATTCAGGTATAATGAAGAAAAAGTAAATGAGGAATCCGGTCCAAATATTTTTGCTTTTTTAGATAATAATTTTTGTAGACTGGAAATAAATACTTTGGGTATGTTTCCCTGGTGTTTTATGGATGATACTATTTATTTCTTAGAAGGAGAGAATGCTCTTAAAATAGATTGGAAACTCTTAGATAAGTTTCTTGGGATAAATAGGGATGACTGTAATAAACCCATTTCTTTTTTTGAGAAGCAAACTGAAAATATAAAAGTACGAATTGATTCTAAAAGATATGAATATATTTTAACTTTATGTGAAATAAATTATTCCTTGCTAAATTGTTATAATGACATTCTTAGCGGAAAATACACTTATCCTATGTATCAGGGATGGTTATCTTATGTTGAGAAGAATTATGATTTGAAAAATAAAAATATAGATTTACCTTCTTATGATGAGTATATATCATTTTAAGTAAGGCATTCCCCCCCCTCTGGTCTTAGATACTATCTTAAACTCCAAACATTTTCCTATAATTTTTTCAAGAAATTTGCTTTAGTGCTTGCCACTGTCTCAGTATTCCCTTTCTCGCAAGTTTAAGCCCGGCAAGGAGAGCTGAGGCAAGGAAAAAATCCTCCAAGGGTTTTAAACACTTGGAGGATTGGCCTGCTATACCGCAAAATGGAAGGCCACTTCTTGTTGCAAATCGCCGGAGAGGCTCAGGGCTACCGGACAGTTGCGAGCGGCATTTTCGAGCTTTTGCTTTTGTGCCTCGCTCAGTGCCAGCCCCTCAGGAAAGAAAAAGTCTATCTTTACAGCAGCCACACGGCGTGGGGCATCGGCCATGATTTTGGTAATATCCCAGCGAGTGCCTTCCAAAGCGAGGCCTTCGCGGGTGGCCACAATGCCCATGAGCGTCATCATACAGCTGCCCAAAGCGGTGCAGAGCAAGTCGGTAGGCGAGAAGGCCTCGCCCTTGCCGTGGTTGTCGGTAGGGGCATCGGTAAGCAGGCTGTTGCCGGAGGCCAAGTGGGTGGACATAGAGCGCAATTGCCCCTGATATACACCATTCATTTGTGTCATATAGAACCTTGTTTTATTGTTAAATCAGAAAACCCCCATCGGCCACAAACACACTGCCTGTGCAATAAGCCGAGGCATCGGAGGCCAAAAAGAGCGCCAGTCCCACCAAGTCTTCGGGCGTACCGATACGGCTCAGGGGCAGCTGTTGTACAAATTTTTGGGTAAGCTTTTCGTTTTGCCAGAGCGCCTCACTAAACTTCGTTTTGATAAGCCCCGGGCAAATCACATTTGCCCTGATGCCCTTGTGCCCCCATTCTTTGGCCATTACCTGCGTGAGGGAAATCAGCGCGGCCTTGCTCACACTGTAAATACCCAGCATGGGTTCGGGGCTTACCCCGCCTACGCTGCTGATATTGATGATAGAGCCGCCACCGTTTTTTTCCATCACAGGCATGGCTCTTTTAGAAAGCTCAAAGGGCGCTTTTACGTTTACGGCCATGATTTTGTCGAAGGCCTGCTCATTGGTAGCTTCTACCGCCCCAAATACCGGATTGGTGGCAGCATTGTTCACTACAATGTCAATACGTCCGTAAATATCCATCGTATTTTCAAATACCGCGTGGATGTCTTCGCTGTTGCCGACCTGTCCCGAAATACCCGTAGCTTCGCCGCCTTCGGCACGAATACTTTGGGCAATTTCATCTACGGCATCTTGCTTGCGGCTGTTGATAACCACCTTGGCACCGTATTGGGCATAGATACGTGCAATGGCCTCGCCAATGCCCTTGCTGGCACCGGTAATCAGGGCTACCTTGCCATCGAGTTGAAAAAGGGGTGTTTTCATAGAAAAAATTAGGTTGAGCTTTGCCCAAAGTTAGAAGCTTTTGCGAGATTATGAAATTATCAAATCCTTCAAGTCCATTTTTTGAGGGATTATCTTCAAATCCAACAAGCTTTGCATCACTTTTTGGAGAACCTCTTCGGGAATATGGTTGTCGCTGGCCCATTCTGTTTCGCTGAGCCACTGTTCCACATCGGGCAGGGGCAGCTGGTAGCGCTCCGCCACAAGTGCTGCCAAGCCCTCGCGCTGCTTAAAATGCTTGCAATAGCCATTGATAGCCTCGCAAATTTGGGCGATGGCCTCCGGGTGCTGCGCATACACAGCCCGCCGCACCACCAGCACAAAGCAAGGCCAAGGCGTAATACAAGTGGCGATATGGCGCAGCTCGCCGCTGTTTACGTAGGGCTGTGTCATGGCCTTTTCCCACATAAATACCTCTGCCAAGCCCTCTTGCAGGCCTTGGCGCATGCCTTGGAGGTCTTTGAGCAATACAAAATCGTCTGTGGCGATATGCCAACCAAGCTGCTGGGCCTGCACGTAGGCCATCAGGTGCGAGCCGGAGCCAAAGCGGCTGATGGCATAGCGCTTGCCTTGCAGCTCTTCGAGATGTTGGTAGGGGCTTTGGGCGGCCACATATATACCCCAATGCAGGGGCGACTGTACGTATATTTTGAGCAGGGAGGCTTCATTGCCCTGAATGATATTGGCTACTGTACCTTCGGTAAGGGCAATGGCCAAATCCAAACGGGCTTCTTGGAGGGCTTGCATGAGCGAGCCGGTGCCTCCGGCGTGGTCAGTCCATTGGAGGTCTATGTGGTGTTGGGCAAAAATACCTTCTTCAATGGCCAAGCGCCAAGGGAGGTTGAAGTGCTCAGGTACACCTCCGATACGTAATGAAAGCATAAGGGATAAAGGACTTTCGATAAGATTTTTTTGTTAAGAAATTGTTAAAGGAAAGCAAAATTAGAACTTAATTGTTTTTCATTGCTAAAAGTGCTACAAAAGTTTATTTTTGCAACTCATTAAACAGGTATTTTTCCCTTGAAAAAAATCGTACTCTTGGGGCTGTACATAGCGATGTTTTGCTTGATGGCCTGCGGATACTTACAAGCCCAAATCGTGGACGATTCCACGAAAGCTGTATATAGTACCAAAACGACGCGTTTGGTATATGAAAAAGATGTGTTTGAAAACCGCGACACGCTGCGCTACATGGATACCTCGCTCACGCGCTTCCATCTCTACGACAAAGTGCGGCAGCAAAACTTCCTCTACCAAGACCTCGGCCACAACCACGGCACGCCCCTCAAGCCGGTATTTTATCAGCTGCCCCAGCAGATAGGCGTGCAGTGGGGCTTTGATACTTACCAAGCCTTGACCACCGCCACCGACGATATTCGCTATTATGATACCCGCTCTCCTTTTACCAATTTTTATTTTGCCTTAGGAGGGCAGGGGCAGCAGATTGTAAAGGTGGAGTTTAGCCGCAACATCAACAAAAACCTTAATTTTGGCTTTGTATATAAGCGTACCAATGCGAGCCGTCAGTACGGTTCTACGGGTATTCGGGAGCAAGATGCCATCTTAGAGCAGTACAATGCTTCTGTGTTTGTACGATATATCAGCAACGACAAGCGCTACCAATTACTGACCCACTTCGGCCACTTCAACTCGCAGCTCCAAGAGCTGGGCGGCATCAATCTGCCCCAAGACAGCCTCTACGTGTATCAAGAAGCACCCGCACGCTTGAGCAATACTGCACGTAGCTGGCAAACCCAAAATCGCTATCGCCTCTACCACGAATACAAAGTAGATGAGCTGCTGCGCGTTTTTCAGTCGCTCGAATACTTCCGCCAGCGCGATACTTATACCGATTTTGGGCTGGAAAATAATCTGGACTTTTATGGCGCCAATCTGGTGCCGCGCTTCAATGCCGATACCACCATAGACGACTACGTGTATCGCCTCTATACCCAGCAAATAGGTATCAAAGGCAAAAAAGGTTTTATCAATTACTGGGCATATTTCAAAAGCCGTTTTTACAGCGTGGGCGGTGGCTACGAAGACCTGTACAGCATTCGGGGCAAATCAGAAAACTTTGTGGGCGGCAGGCTCAATTTCAATATTACTGATAGTATTCTGTTCGACTTTCAGGGCGAATACCTGCTGGGGCGCGACTATATGGCCAAGGGCGAGTTTCGGAGTAGCTTCTTTACGGCAGGGGTGAAGAGCGTGTTTTTCTCACCCACACAGCTGCAAAACCGCTATGTGAGCAATCTTTTTACTTGGGAAAATAACTTTGAAAATAGCTTTGCCAACGAAATCTATGGGCGCTTGCACTACCGCAACCGCTTCATGATGCTCAGCCCCTTTGCGCGCTATCAGATACTCAACAATCACGTCTATTTTACCAAGCTGGAAGGCCTCTTTCAGCCCGTGCAGGAGGGCAGCGACATCCAAATATTACAGATAGGCACTGACGCTAACTTTCGTTTGGGCAACTTCCACTTGGAAAATAGCTTTTACTATACCGAAAATGCAGGCGGCAGCGAGGTGATACGCTTTCCGCAGCTATCGCTGGTATCGCGTTTGTATTTGGAAGGAAGCCTCTTTAAGAAAGCTATTTTTGGCAGAGTGGGTATAGATATGCACTACCGCTCGGCCTACCAGCCCGATGCCTATATGCCCGTTGTGAAGCAGTTTTGGGTGCAAGACGACTTCTTGGCAAGGCCTTACCCCTTGATAGACTTGTACGTGAGCTTGCGTATCAAAAAAGCCAGAGGCTATATCAGGGTATCGCATATCAACCAAGGCCTGCTGCCGCCTCCGCTCGAGGGCTATGCTGTTACGCCTTTTTATGCGGGTACGCAGCGCTCCTTTGGGTTTGGGATAGATTGGCTATTTTTTGACTAAAATAGCTTGCTTTGTATGGAGTTGTTTTATATATAATATCAAATTTGCCATAAATAGAAGTATAAAACAAAAACTGTACACAATGAAAAAGTACTTATTAGGTATTTTATTAGGTTTTTGCTCTTTATTATCGAGCTGCGTTGATGTAGAGCCGTTTCTGCAAGATCGCCCTGCGCCTTGTGAGCAGCCCGATGAGCAGGTAGGCATTGTAAGGGGTTTTGCAAGGGTAAGAAATGTTACGGTGTGGGTGCCGGAGCGCCCGGCTACTGCCGAAGAAATCAAGAATGGCCTGGTGAGTGTGAGCCCTGTAGAATTATGGCTGCTTGTTACAGCCGATAATGGCCTTTACGAGGCTTGTAACCTATCACAGGCTTTTAAAGTGCATCAGATGGAGGTGTTTTTTGAAGCCAATCTGCTCAATGCCTCTTACAACAATCCTCGTATAGAGGGCGTAGTCCCCATTTCTTTGGTGGAGATAGAAGAAGATATAGAAGAAGATGAATAAATCATACACAAATTTTCTGATGTTGAAGTCTATGAAAAAAATACCTTGCATCTTGCTGCTATGCTTGCTTAGCAGCACCAACATAGCCCAAAATGTATATGATTTTAGTGGCGAAGAGCGCCCCACAGAGCCCGAAAAACACCGTCGTGAGCGGATGACCGAATTTAATGATTTTCCCTACTTGCATCTTCGCTTGTCGCCTTCGCTTACACTTCCTTTGGGTGCTTTGGGTGCTAGCTCCGATGCCCCCGAAAGCGGCTTTGCAGGCATGGGTTGGGGCTACAATGCCGACATGGTATTGTACATATTCCACTGGGAGCGGTCGCAAAGCTTGCAGGCACATTCTATCGGTTTGAGTTTTCGGGGAGGCTGGAGCAAATATTCTATGCAGGAGGCTTTCTCGGAGCTGCTCAACGACAAGTACAGCAACAATACCGCCTTGGCCACCCGCTGGGAGGCAAACAGAGCCGACTGGCGTGGAGGGCATTTTGGGATAGGCTTTGCTTATCTCTTCTTGATGAACCAACGTTTTATGTTCAATGTAGAGGCGATGTTCGGAGGGCTGAATCTCCAAGCGCCCGATTATCGTGTTGAGCAAGGCAACTACATCCCGCCCGGCTACGGAAGCTTTTTTGGAGCAGCCCGCCTCCCACCCTTAGATGATAACAATTCTACTTTTGTAGGAATCTATCAATGTGGCATAGGCTATATGATGACCAAGCGCTGGGGTATCAAAGCAGGCGTAGAGCTGATGCACGGGGTTTGGTTGGGGCGCGCCGAGCGTTTTCTTACTGTGCCCGCAGGTGAAGGTGTGAACTTGCAAAGAACGGTAGAAGAATATCGAAAGCCCTTTGTAGCACTTAATTTTCAAGTAGGCCTTTGCCTGAGTTTGGGAGGGCGTTGGGAGGATTTGCTCAGCGATGACGACGATGATTAGTGCGAGTGATGGAATTTTAGTGAAATGAAAATCCTCTATTGATGCTGCTTTGGTGCAAAGTTTTTAGCTTTGCAAAGCAATTCTTACAATATGGCAGTACGTGAAAATTTTACAGGTTTCCTTTTCAATACCAAAAAAGAAGCCTACCGCGCCTTGCGCATCATCAGCTTGTTGGCTTCTTTGGCAGCGCTGAGCCTACTGATTTATGTATATGGCTTTCTTCTGTCGGTTACTGAAGTAGGCTTTATCTTTTTGCTCTTAGACCTCATCTTTTTGGTATTTTTGATGAGCTACCTCACGCGCCTGCTCTATTCTTTTGAGCGGCAGCTTTTTTTGCGGCGTACTTGGATAGAAGGGCTCTTGGTATTGTTTATTGCGGTCAATGGTTTTGCCAATTATGTATTTGACTATAAGATACTCTACAAAGTATCCGAGTATTTTCAAGTAGGAAGCCCCCAAGCTTTTTATGAGATTATTATTACGGTGTATATGTCTTTCTTGGCGGTTTTGGAGGTGTCTAAAGCCAGTTCTTCGATAATTCTCAACTCTAAGCTAAAACCTGCCACAGCCTTCTTGGCGAGCTTTTTATTGCTGATTGTATTGGGTACAGGCGCACTGATGCTGCCGGAGGCCACCACAGGCCCCGGCTCTATGGCGCTGATTGATGCACTTTTTACGGCCACGAGTGCCTCTTGCGTAACGGGCTTGGCAGTAGAGGATACTGGTACTTTTTTTACCTTCAAAGGACATCTGATTTTGCTTTTGCTCATTCAGGTAGGGGGCTTGGGCATTGTAACTTTTGCCACTTTTTTTACAGCCTTGCTCAATCAAAATGTGGGTATCAAGCAGCAGAGCCTAATGCAAGAAGTGCTGAGCAGCGAGTCGCTTTTCAGTACCAAAGGCTTGTTCAAGAACGTAATAGGGCTTACGCTCATCATCGAGTTTTGGGGTGCTGTTTTTATTTTCTTTTCTTGGAGCGATGCGGTGGTCTTTGAGAGCCTCAACGAAAAGCTCTTTTATTCCTTATTTCACAGTATATCTGCTTTTTGCAATGCAGGCTTTAGTCTTTTCAGCAATGGCCTGTCGGAGCAGGGCGTGGCCACTTCCTATATTTTGCATTTGGTGGTGGCCGTCATTATTATCTTAGGAGGCATCGGCTTCAATACCTTGCAAGACTTTTCGATACCGCGCCTCCGCGAGCGCCTTTACACCCCTTGGAAAGACTGGCAGATAGGTACCAAAATAGCCATTTATACTTCTGCATTTCTGATTGTATTGGGTACGATAGGTTTTTTCTTGCTGGAGTACCAATATACGCTCAAAGGCATGAACCTGATGGAGCGCCTAATTACTTCCTTTTTTCAGTCGGTTACTACCCGTACTGCCGGCTTCAACACCGTGGACATCTCGGCCTTGAGCGCGCCAAGCGTTATTATGTTTCTCTCTTTTATGTTTATCGGTGCTTGTCCGCTTTCTACGGGGGGCGGCATCAAAACCACTACAATATGGCTGGTATTGGCTTCGATGTTGGCCAATATACGTGGCAAGAAAAGTGTTGATTTTGGCCGACGCTCCATTCCCAACGAAATCATTGCCCGCGCCAATGCAGTATTTATGATAGCCGTGCTGTATAATTTTACGGCCATTTTGGCCTTGTCTATTTGCGAGCCGGACTTGCCCATTTTGCACCTCATCTTCGAGCAGGTATCCGCCTTTGGTACCGTAGGGCTAAGCACGGGCATCACCGCCGAGCTGGGCGTAGGCGCCAAAGTGGTGATTATGATTTCGATGTTTTTGGGGCGCGTGGGCACGGTTACATTGGCCTTGGCCATCAGCAAAAAGGTGCTTAGCAATGCCTACGACTATCCCAAGGGTTATCTGATGGTGGGCTAAGGGAGTATTCTGCCGCTTTTTACAGCAATGGCCGAGCCTTCGGCCAAAAATACCGATTGTGGCTTTTGAGTAGCCAAAAAGGCAAATTCTTGCCCATAAACCTCCCCAAAATCTACATCAATTTCATAGCTTTTCGTCTGGTACACTTCCCAAGAGGGATGCTCCACGCCGTATTCAGAGGTTTTCTTGTCCGAAATCTTCGTATAGCCCCAATAATGCTCCGTGATGAAGGCCTCTTCGCTGTTGTCCTCAATCAGCTTTGCTTGGGTATTGGTAAGGAGTGTCAGGTGCTGCCATCTTTTCTTTTTCCAAGCATAGCTTACGCTGAGGGTATCCTCGGTAAGCGTCCAAGTATGGCGCATGGGCATCGTTTCGTAATGTTCTTTATAGAGCGTATTGGCTACCCAGCTGAGCGCAGGCTTGGGCACAATCTCCTTCACAAAGACCACGCCTCGCTTCCATTCATTTTGATCTTTGTAGCGCACATAAAAGCGCAGATTTACCTCCTCAAAATTCACGTGGAAGGGGATTTTGATGCCCAATACTCTTGTATTTTTAAACATAAAACCTATCAAGCTCAGGTAGCAGGTGCCGTTCCAGAGGTCTAATTCGGTTTTATGGGGCAGGTATTTTTGTAAAATTTTGGGGTCAACGGCATAATTGGCCATCGCCAGCTTTTGCCATTCGGCTGTGAGAAAGGTCTTTTTTGTCATGGCACGAGTGCTTGTGAAAGTACATAAAAAAAGCGCTAAAACCTTTAAAAGCTTTAGCGCTGCTTGTGATCCGTACGGGAATCGAACCCGTGTTTCATCCGTGAAAGGGATGCGTCCTAACCGCTAGACGAACAGACCTTTTTGCTCAATTGCGATGCAAATATAACCTTAGATTTTGTTTCTGCCAAAGCTTAGGTAGAAATATTTTTTGCTTTTCTTTGAAAATATTTCTACCTATCTGACTATCAGCATACTCTTTTATTCTTCGTGCATCCAAGCTTGTTTGGCGAGCAGCTCTTCTTCGCTCTCGCGGTAGTCGGGGTCGTCCACACAGCAATCTACGGGACATACCGCAGCGCATTGCGGCTCTTCGTGAAAGCCCATGCACTCGGTACATTTACCGGATACAATATAATAAAATTCATCAGATACAGGTGCTTGAGGGTCTTTGGCCGACACCTGCGTGCCATCTTCCAATTCTACCTCTTTGAGTTTGGTACCTCCCGCCCAAGTCCAATTGACACCGCCTTCATAAATAGCAGTATTAGGACATTCAGGCTCACATGCACCACAGTTGATGCACTCGTCGGTAATCATAATAGCCATATATATAAATCTATATTAAGGTTGAAAAAATGCAATATATATCAGTTAAAACAAGGATTCAATAAAATAGTTTCTTTGGGGGCTTCAAATTTTTGGAAGAGTCTTACCTGCCATCTCTCAAAGTTCCGTTTGCGACCATTGTTTTTTGAAAAGCTTGAATATAAATTCGTTATTGGCCATATTACTGTGTATTTCCAAGAGTTTTGCTTGTGTACAACTCTTAAAAAACTCAGGAAGCACCCTTAGCAGCTCCTCCAGAGAAGCAACGCTTTGGTACAGAAAACCAGCCTCTTCGGCGGTGGCTTTGGCTTGAAATTGCTGTCGGGTTTCAAAAAACTCCTCTCTTTCAGGCTGTTCGCGCGGCCCTTCTATCATTCTGAAAATACCTCCTCCTTGGTTGTTGAGCACAATGATACGCAGATTGGGCGGGAGGTATTCGTGCCAAAAGGCATTTCTATCATACAAAAAAGCCATATCGCCACTCAGCAGCGTTACGATGCCCTGGTATGCCAAGGCCGCCCCCAAGGCAGTGCTGTTGCTACCATCTATGCCGCTGGTGCCTCGGTTGGCAAATATCTGAACATTCTTTTGGGCTTGCAGGCCGATATAATTTACATAGCGAATGGGCATGCTGTTGGCTATGTGCAGCAGGCTTCGTGGGGGCAAGGCTTGGAGGCAGTGAAAGCAAGCTTCCATCTCTGAAAAAGACTCCTTGGCTTGTCCAAAGAAGTGTTGTATATACTGCTTGGCTTTTTGATTTTCCGATTTCCAAAGCGCTTTATAGGTAGTTTGCTTCTTGCGAAAGTGCAGGCGGCTTACCAGAGAGGCAAAAAAATATTCGGGTTGTAGCGGAATGCTGTGGCTAAGGGTCTGGAAGGTATCCACCAAGCCCTCTTGTACTTGCAAGTGCCAATGGTACTGAGGGCGGTAGCTGCGAAGGTATTGTTTGAGGCTTTTGGAAAGTACCGAAAGCCCAAAGCTGATGAGCAAGTCGGGGCGCAGGGCTTCGAGGAGCGCTTCTTGTTTTTGTGCCAAGATGAGGTCGTGGTGGGCAATAAAGCTGAAGTCTTCATTGGCCTCAGAAAACTCCTGATTGGCAAAGTTGGCAATTACATCGCCCAATACAGGTACTTGGTAGCCGTCGTTGAGCAGGGCAAGGGCACTGCATAGGTTGTGGTGTTGTGGGTAAAAGTGCTGTTGCCCACCTACAATCAAGATGCGCTCTGCTTGGTTCCATATATCTGCCAGCTCGTCCCAGTTTTTTTGGCTGATGGCTCTTTGTAGGGCAAATTGCTGGATATTACGCACATTTTTATCAAAAACCACTTCTTCGCCTTCTTCGGGATAAAAGGGCTCTCGGAAGGGAATATTGAGGTGTACAGGCTGCGTAGGCACTTGGCTAAGCGCTGCAAGGGCTTCATTGACCAAGCGATTGAGGTGCCAGCGGCTGTCGGGGTGCTGGTAATCTGTGGGAAGCTGAAAGCTGGCCTTGCAATGTGCCCCATATACTTGCTCTTGATGGATGCTTTGGCCTTCCTGTTGGTCTATCCATTCGGGCGGTCGGTCGGCGGTAAGTACCAGCAGCGGAATTTGCTGATAGAAGGCTTCGGCCACTGCCGGAGCGTAGTTGAGGGCTGCCGAGCCGGAAGTACAGAGCAGTATCACCGCCTCTTGGCTTTGCTGTGCCATACCCATCGCTACAAAAGCCGCCGAGCGCTCGTCGGGAATCACATAGGTTTGTATGGCGGGATGTCTGGCCAAGGCCAATACCAAGGGAGCCGAACGAGAGCCGGGGGAGATAACGGCCTTAGTGATGCCTTTTTGGGTGCAAAGCTCTATGATATTGTAAATCTCCGGTAGCAGCATAGTGTAATAGAAAATGATTGGAAAAAAGACAGTGAAGCATACTCAGAAAGGCCCCCAATGCAAAAGTGCCAAAAGAAGTGAGGTAAGCATCAGGGCGGCACTGCCGATTTGCCAAAGCCTTTTCTGTTGGCGCAAGGCTTGTATATGGCGCAACTCGCCCAGGTGTGGGGCAAGTCGGGCTACTTTTTCTTCGGCCTCTTCTTTCTGGAGTTGGAGCAAGTCTAATTGTGCTTGCAGACTTTTATTTTCTTGATAGATGGTTTTATGCCGTGTTTGAAGCCATTTTACTTGCTTGTGCAGTTTTTTGAGCTCTTCTTGAGCTTCTTGCAGCGAGGGGTCTTTGGCCAATATTTCTTGTAAAGCCGATGCCTTGAAATAACGCTCCTCACCGCATACCATACAATGAAGGTCATTGTCAAAATTCACCGTTTCGCAATTAATACATATCCAAGACATGTCTTTGAGGTTTTGCAGAGAAGCAATAGGAAAATTCTGCCGAAAAGCTTTCTTCTTCGGCAGCTTCTCTTGAGATTTAGTAGTCGCCTAAGGTTTCTTCGAGCTGCGCCAAGGCGGTGGCCAATTGCTCATCGTTGGGTGCTACTCCGTGCCATTTGTGCGAGTGCATCATAAAATCCACTCCAAAGCCCATCACGGTGCGCATCAAGATAAGCACCGGGCTGCCTTGGCCGCTAAGCGCTTGCGCTTGGGCGAGCCCTTCCAGCACTTGTGCCATATCATTGCCATCCATTTCGAGTACTTGCCAGCCAAAGGCTTCCCACTTGGCGCGGAGGTTGCGCAAAGACATCACCTGTTCTACGGGGCCGTCTATTTGCTGACCATTATAATCTACAATCCCAATCAGATTATCCACTTTATAATGGGCTGCATACATGGCTGCTTCCCATATTTGGCCTTCTTGCAGCTCACCATCACCCATCAACACATACACGCTGCGAGGGTCTTGCTTGAGTTTTTTGGCTTGGGCAGCGCCTATGGCTACCGAAAGCCCTTGCCCCAAAGAGCCGGAGGCAATGCGTACGCCCGGCAGCCCCTCGTGGGTAGTGGGGTGGCCTTGGAGGCGGGAGTTGATTTTGCGGAAGGTGGCCAGCTCTGCTACCTCGAAGTAGCCGGAGCGCGCCAATACGCTATAAAAAACGGGAGAAATATGTCCATTCGACAAAAAGAAGAGGTCTTGACCTTCGCCTTTCATCTCGAAGGGCGGCTGATGCTGCATTTGATGAAAGTACAGTGCCACCAGCAAATCGGTACAGCCCAGAGAGCCTCCCGGATGGCCGGATTGTACGGCGTGTACCATTCTGACAATATCGCGGCGCACCTGACTGCTGGTGCGTTGGAGGGAGGCAAGGTCTTGTTTCATGAGAGAAAGCAATGTTAGGGTAAATTTTTAATTTTTTTAATTTCTATCAGGCTGTTGGCAAACCAGTACAAGCCCAAAACTATGAAAATGAGGGCAATACTCATCACAAAATACAGTGCCGTTTGGAAGAAAATACTGTCGGGCTGGTGGAGCTTTTCGAGCATAGAAAGGGCAATGAAGAGCACCAAGCAGCCCATCAGGAGCAGCATCGGGCTGAGGGCAATGCGCCTTACCAAATCGCGGTAGCGCTCTAAGCGCAGCAGAGCGGCTTCTACGGCTTCGGCGGGTTGGGCTTCTTCTTCAAAGATTTGTCGCACCACGAAGGGACTTTGGTGCATGTCTCGCAGCTGAAGTGCCCTCAAAAAAAGCTCTTGTACCTTGCTCATTTAGGCTAAAATCTGTGCCGTATGTTCGGCTGTTTTTACTTTTTCGATGATACGCTCGATAACACCTTTTTCATCTATGATAAATGTATAGCGCATCGTGCCCATGTATTTTTTGCCATACATGCTTTTTTCTTTCCAAACGTCGTAGGCTTCTACCACTTGCTTGTCGGTATCGGCCACCAAAGGGAAGGGCAGGTCGTATTTTTGAATAAACTTCTGATGCGACTTTTCATCATCTACGCTTACTCCAATTACCTGATAGCCGGCATCCAATAAATCTTGGTAGTGGTCGCGCAGGTTGCAGGCTTGGGCGGTACAGCCGGAGGTATTGTCTTTGGGGTAGAAGTAGAGGGCTATTTTTTTGCCTTTGCCGAGGTAGTCGGCCAATGCGATGGGCGCACCGTTTTGGTCTTTGCTGCTGAAAAGCGGAGCTTTGTCACCTATTTGTAGCATGTTTTTGAGGAGCGATGGTTGATATATGCCCGTAAAGATAATCAGATTGCCCTATAATTAAAAATTGTTGTTGATTTTGCCACTGCTTTTTCTGGGGCAGCAGTTTTGCTGCGGGCAGAAGAATCCTTGGCTTTTTTGCTTGGAAAAAGCTTTTTATTTTACCAAATTAGCCTTGCTTTATGTCAATAAATAAAGCGATATTGCAAATCATGAAAAAGAGTATTGCCGATACGGAGCAAGAGATTCAGCGTATTACCGACGAAAAGCTGCGCATAGACCGCTACAACGCGTTCAGTTGGCACTTGCGCGACAGCGACTTGAAGCAGGCAATCAGGCTCGCCAACGAGGCATTGAGGGCTGCCCAAAAGCTCCAAAGCGGCGAGCCCTATGAACAAGGCTTGGCCGAAAGCAATCTGAACTTGGGCTTTTTTTATTATCAGGCTTCCCAATACGAGGAAGCGCTGATTCGCCTTCTGCAAGCGCGCAAGCTTTTTGAAAAAAATAAAAATAGCATCGGTTTGGCCAAGGTGCAGCTGCGCATGGGGCTGGTGTATTGGGGCATTGGCGAATTCGACAAGGCGCTGGGCTTTGTATTTCAGTCGGTAGGAATTTTTAGTAAAAGTGAGAAAGACCCTGAAATGGCTTGGAGCTATTTTACTTTGGGGTCTTTTTATTATGATTTGAAAGACTATGCCTTTGCGCTCAGCTACTACGAAAAGGCGCTTTTGCTTTTTTATGAAACCAACAACAAAACAGGCATCGCCCGTTGCAAAAATGGGGTGGGGAAAGTCTATGAGGCCATGCGTAGCTTCGACAAAGCCCTGCAAGCTCACGATACTGCCTATCGCCTCCAACAGGAGCTGGAAGACCTGAGTGGCATGGCCAATGCCCTCAACGACATCGGCAATGTATATGCAGAGGTAGCCATCTTCGACAAAGCCTTGGTCTTTTATGAAGAAAGCCTCCGCTTGCGGCGCAAAACGGCCAATAAGCAAGGTGCCATCAGTACGCTGCTCAGCTTGGGAAAGCTGCATTTCAAAATGAAAGAAAATCCCAAAGCCTTGCAATACCTCAAAAAAGCCTTGGAGCAAGCCCAAGAAATCAATGCCAAACCCAAAACGTACCTCATTCACGAGGCGCTGGCCGAGGTGTATAAAGCTTTGAAAGAGCCTTGGCTGGCCTTGGAGCACTACGAGTATTTTCTGAATATCAAAAAAGAAATTTTGGGCGAAGAAGCCAATACCCGCCTCAAAAATCTACAAACCAGCCTTGCGGTAGAAAAATCTGAAAAAGAGGCGGAAATATACAAGCGAAGCAACGAAAAACTCCAAAAAGCCTACAAAGAAATAGAGCAAAAAAACCAGCAAATCACCGATAGTATTCGCTATGCCAAAAGGATACAGGAGGCTATTATCCCGGACAAGCATTATCTAAAACGCTTTTTGCCCGATTCTTTCGTGTTTTACGAACCCAAAGACATTGTGTCGGGAGATTTTTATTGGTGCAGCAGCATCCGCCAAGGAATGGAGCAGGAGTTTATTTTTGCGGTGATAGACTGTACCGGCCATGGCGTGCCCGGTGCCTTCATGACGGTGCTGGCCAATACTTTGCTCCATCAAATCGTCAATGAAGCGCACATTTATGCACCTGCCCAAATTCTCAAACTCTTAGACCAAAAAGTAAGCGCCATGCTGCGGCAACACGGCGCGATGCAGCATTATCATCAGGGCATGGATATTGCGCTTTGCCGTGTGCAACCGCTCTGCCGAAAGCTTACCTTTGCAGGTGCCAAAAGGCCGCTTTATTTTGTAAAAGACCAAGAAATGCAGATTATTCGAGGCAATATCTTTCCTGTGGGGGCTTCGCAATACAAAGAGGGCGTGGATTTTCAGGAGCAGGAAGTGGACTTGGAGGAAGAAAAAATTTTCTATCTTTTTACTGATGGCTATCAAGACCAGTTCGGAGCGCAGGCCGGACGAAAGCTCATGCAGAAAAATTTTAGAGATTTATTGTTGAGCATCAGCGACTTGCCCCTTGAGGTGCAAGCCGAATTTTTGGGCGATTACCTGATTTCGTGGAAAGGAGCGCTGGAGCAGACCGACGATATATTGGTACTGGGCTTTCGCTGGAAAAATACGCCGATTGCCTGATTCCTGAATTTTGATTGTGAGAAAGCGAATTTGTAAAGAAAGATATAAGGCTTAAAAGGCTTTTATGCAAAATAAAATTTGGAGATGCTTTTGTGCAAGTTAATATTGGTAAAGTACAATTTAATATCCCTCAAGTGAGTGATTTTGAGTAATTTCAAAATAAAATGTATAAAAAGTATTATTTTGTTTTGAAAATATTTACTTTTGCACAAGTATTGTTCACCAAATAAAATCGGCTATGGCACATCAAGTAGCA
Source organism: Thermonemataceae bacterium (assembly GCA_036788275.1). Taxonomy (GTDB): domain Bacteria; phylum Bacteroidota; class Bacteroidia; order Cytophagales; family Thermonemataceae; genus DAIQNQ01. Next base: position 2,060 of record DAIQNQ010000050.1, on the reverse strand, counting down.
GCACAAGAAATTATCAATCTTTGGACGAAAGCTCAAATCCAATTGGTTGAAAACTTTATGGAAGCAGCAAGCCAGATGCAAGCCCTTGCCGGAAGCGAACAAAAAGAAAAAGGAATAGAATACTTGGTGGAAATCTATCAGAATTGGCAAAAAAGGCAGATGGAAATTGTGGAAAGCTTTGTATCAGCTTTGAAGCAACACGCCAACTTGGATGTTAGCTCTTTGCACGAATACCTGCAAAATTTCAACAAAGTTCAAGAAAATATGGGCAAAAGCTGGTCGGAAAGCCTCCAAGAAGCCTCCGAAAAATACTTCGGCAGCCATCTGCTTTCCGGCTACCAACAAGGAATAGACAGCGCCAATGACCATTTCAATAAGTTTGTGATGCAGTGGTTTGAACCGATTGCCAAGCCCTTCAAGGAGTTTTCTTCTTCAGGCTTTGGTGCCTACAATGTGATGTTGGAAACTGTGAAAGACTACATGAAGGCATTTTACCCTGAAGCTGCGCAAGAGCAAGTGAAGAAAGATTAGGAGCGCGCAGAAGAAAGGTAATCTTAACGATTTAGTAAATTAAGTTGATTTTAATAAGCAAATTAGAAAGCCTGCAACCTTCGTTGCAGGTTTTTTTTGTTAAGATTACCCAATTCTGCAAAACAAAATATTGCGGTATATTATTTTGTCTTTAAATTCGTGTGAAAATATTAAATATTTATTAAAATTCAAAATGCAGAAAAAAATTCTTGCAAGAGCCTATTGGTTGTTTCCTCTGTGGGTATGCTGGGCCATCTGGCCTCCCAACACCTCGCCACTTCCTCTGAAAAGCCCCCAAGAAACTCCCCTCATCAACAATACCCTCGGCGGAGACTCCACTTGGGCAATCGCCGACGAAGCTTTTGAGTATTTTCGTACCCAATACGAATTCGTGGGGCTGTCTGTGGCCATCGCTTACCAAGGGCGTATTGTGTATGCTCAAGGCTTTGGCCAAGCAGACAGTACTCAAGGCATTGCTATGGAGCCTTGGCACCAGATGCGCATCGCCAGCGTATCGAAGTGGATTACCGCCTTGGCCATTATGCAGCTTGCAGATGAAGGCCGCCTCCGCCTCTCCGACAAGGCCTTTGGGCCGCAGGGCATTCTCCAAGACAGTATCTATGGGAAAGTCCAAGACCCACGTATTTTTGATATTCAGATAGAACATCTGCTGAGGCATACCGCCGGATTCTGCCGAGGCTGCCAAGGCGACCCGATGTTTCAGAGCTTAGAAATTGCCCAAGCTGCCCAAGTGCCTCCTCCGGCCTCTTGGGAAGTGATGGTAGCGCATGTATTTCAGAAGCAAAAGCTGCTTTGGTCGCCCGGACAGGTTTTCAATTACTCCAATTTTGGCTATGTGGCCTTGGAGAAAATCATCGAAAAAGTAAGTGGCTTGCCTTATGAGCAGTACCTCCGCCAAGAAGTATTACAAAAAGCAGGTATCGAAAATATGTATCTGGGCAAAACCCTGCCTTTGCCCACCCAAAAGCGTGAAGTACACTACTACGACCAAGCCCAAGCGCCTTTGTTGCCCTCGGTATTTGGCACGGGCGACTCGCTCAGCCGGGTGTATGGCGGTGGCAATCACATCGAAATTCTCGGTGGAGCAGGGGCTTGGGTGGCTTCGCCCGCACAGTTGCTCAAGCTTTTGGCCTTGGCCGACGGTCTTCCACAGCCACCCGATTTGCTCTCGGCAGCAAGCATAGAGGCCATGCGTGTGCCCTCCGATACGGCGCATCGCCATACCGTAATGGGTTGGAAGGAGGTAAACGAATGGGGCTATATCCGCACAGGCTCTTATGCGGGCACCAATGCCTTGCTGGTACAGCAAAAAGACGGTTGGAGCTACTGCCTGCTTACAAATCAAAGCCTTTGGTCGGCGGGCAAATTTCAGTATGAAGCTTTTCGCCTCATGAAGCGCCTCTTACCGATGCTCCGCGACAAGCTGCCGCCCGAAAAAGACCTTGCGCCTTGGGTGTATTAAATGATTCGGTGTTTGTTTGAACCATTAAGAAGTGAAGGTGCATTAA
>DAIQNQ010000049.1:1572-18590 GCA_036788275.1 Thermonemataceae bacterium | reverse complement strand
CTCACAAATAGCACTGTTCTGCCTTCGCCTGATACATCTTTCATTTTGCCGAGGCATTTTTTCTGAAATTCGGCATCGCCTACGGCAAGTACTTCGTCCACAATCAGGATTTCCGGCTCCAAGTGGGCGGCCACGGCAAAGGCCAAGCGCACATACATGCCGGAGCTGTATCTTTTTACGGGGGTGTCTATGTACTTGCCTACTCCTGAGAAGTCCACTATCTCGTCGAATTTGGCGCGAATATCATTTTTGGTCATGCCCAATATCGCCCCATTCAAGAAGATGTTTTCGCGGCCTGTCAGCTCCGGGTGGAAGCCCGTGCCCACTTCCAGCAGCGAGGCGATACGCCCTTTTACTTTTACTTGGCCGCGACTGGGGGCTGTTACTTTCGAGAGGATTTTGAGCAGTGTGGACTTGCCAGCGCCGTTTTTTCCGATAATGCCCAGCACCTCGCCGCGGCGTACCTCAAAGTTGATGTCTTGCAGCGCCCACACATAGTCACCCTCTTGGCTGTGGAGTGTGTTGCTTTGCCCCAGCTTGAGGGTAGGGTCTTCTTTACCGCGCAGCTTGGCCCAAAAGCGAGCGAAGTCTTCGCGCAGCGTGCCTGTGCCAATCACCCCAAGGCGGTATTGTTTCCAGAGATTTTCTACTTGTAGTACGGTTTCGGCCACTTTTATCGCATTTATACCAAGCAATCAGCCTGCAATATACACATAATTTTACAGACCCAAGGCCCTACAAACGGCTTTGCCACTTTAAAGCACTCCTTTGTAAGAAAAAGTTACTATTTTGCATCTTTTTGTATCCACTTTCAAAATCTTTTGAACACACGATGTTTACCATGCACATCTCATACAAGGAGCGCAGCTTTCAGATAGACTGGCAGCAGCCCATTGTATTGGCCTTGCCTCTGCGCGAGGGCACAGAAAATCCCAACTGCTACTATGCCGAAGCACCTCGTTTCGAGACTATCCGCATGGGCAGTTTTGTGGGGAGCGTGGCCGAAGGAGGTGCTTGCAACTACCAACAGCTTACCCTCACGCCTCACGGCAATGGTACGCATACAGAGTGCTACGGGCATATCAGTCCCGACCCGGAAGCCACCATAGCACAGTGTATGCAACATACTTGGGGCTTGGCCGAAGTGCTGAGTGTCAAACCGCAGCAGCGGGGCGAAGACCAAGTAATTTGCTTAGAAGACCTCCAAGCCCTGCGGCGCTATCCCGATACGCAGGCCTTGGTAATTCGTACCTTGCCCAATAGCCCCGCCAAGGTCACGGCGCAATACAGCAATAGCAATCCGCCTTATTTTGAAGCAAGTATAGGGCAGTATTTGGCCGAGCAAGGTGTTTTGCATTGGCTGGTGGACTTGCCCTCGCTCGACCGTGAGCAAGACGGCGGCGCACTCCTCTGCCACAAGGCCTTCTGGCAGTATCCGGCATACATCCGTAAGGAAGCAAGCGTTAGCGAACTGCTTTACATCCCCGATGAGGTGGAAGATGGATTGTATTTTATTGATATTCAAATAATTAACATAAATTCTGATGCTTCTCCAAGCCGTCCGATTTTGTACAGGCTCTTGTAAGGTTTTTGCATTTTGCAGATATTTTACCCAAAAAATAGAAGCAGTATCTAAAAAATTGTATATTTGTAAAACTAAAAGATATGTCACTGACAATGAGTAGCGAAGAGAAAAAAGCCTTACTCTTATTAAAATCAGTTATCTTCCATTATCATGGCTTAGATGATGATGAAAAGAGTATGCTCGAGCATACCGCCAAAGAATTAGACGCTTACGAAGAGCTCGAATGGGCCAACAACTTTGTAGCACAAGATTATTATACCGCTTTTGAACGTTCCAGAGCTTACCTCAATGAGATAGTAGCGCCTCTCGACCCGGCCACCAAGCTTGATTACCTCAAGACCGTCTGGAATGCCAACATGTCGAAGGGCTACATCAGCGAAATAGAGGCTACCGCCCTGCTCAAATTGGCCAAAGACTGGCAAATCCAAAAAGAACTGATACAATTTGTACGAAGCGGCGCAACGCGCTAAGTACTCATACTAATATAAGATAACGAAGGCTTTGCTCCAAGCGAAGCCTTCTTTTTTATGCCCAAATAAATTGTTTCTACTTAACGAAAATAAACAAATTATTGAAAATTAAAGCAGTCTTCAGAGGAATCTTAAAGTTACTTTCATCTTGGTATATTTCGCCCCGCTGGGGCTTTTATTCCTCTTGTGGTCTTTGCTATGAAGATAGCGCCCTGCTGGGGCTTACAGACGAAACCGATTTCTTTTCAGCCCCGTAGGAGCAATATGTTAATAGCTTTTTGATTAGATAAAGATGAAAAGTCTGAGATTTTTGATTTCAAAGCAACTTCATCAGTTTATCCACCGATTTCAGTCCCGTACCCGTAAGTACCGATACCACCAGCTCTTCTGCCGAAGCCTGCCGCATGTACTGTCGCACCCCTGCCACCACTGCCGCCGAGGTAGGCTCTATAAAGTAGCCTTGTTTGGCCATCAGGAGCAGCGATTCTATGATTTCCTGTTCCTCTACCACCAAAAACTGCCCTTCGGTAAGCTCTACATACTGAATCATCTGCATGCCCCTGATGGGCTGCGCAATGGCAATGCCCTCTGCCAAAGTGGCTTGTGGAACAAACTGGGGCAAGTCGGGTAGGAATTTTGTAAATGCCTCATAAAGAGGGGCACAATGTGCGGCCTGTACCCCGATGATTTTGGGAATGTGGCTGGTGATACCCGCCTTCATTAGCTCCCTGAAGCCGATATAAGCCCCGATGATGAGCGTGCCATTGCCTGCGGGCAGAATCACCGTGTCGGGGGCTTTCCAGCCCAGCTGCTCTGCCACCTCAAAAGCGAAGGTTTTGGTGCCTTGAAAAAAGTAAGGATTCCAGCAGTGGCTTGCATAATAGCTGTTTTTTGCGGCCTCGAAAGCAGCTTGGGCGGTATCTTCGCGGCTTCCGGTGATGCGGTGTATCTGCGCACCATAAAAGGAAATCTGCGTGGTTTTGGCCGGAGAGGTGTCGGCAGGCACATAAATATCGCAAGCAATGCCCGCTTTGGCAGCATAAGCCGCAATGGCACAGCCCGCATTGCCGGAGGAGTCTTGCACTACGTGGCCGATGCCCAGCTCCTTGGCCTTACTCATAAGCATCGAAGCACCACGGTCTTTGTAGGAGCCGGTAGGAAAGAGGAAATCAAGCTTAAAAAACACTTTTTTGCCATCCAAGAGGAGATTTTGCAGCGGGGTAGCTCCTTCGCCAAAAGATACAATGTGTTGGTCGTCGTCTAAGGGCAAGGCCTCGCGGTAGCGCCACATATTGGCCGGGCGATGCCTGATGGCTTGGATGTCGAAGGAGGGACGGAAGCGGATGTCAAGCAGCTCTCCTGCATCGCTTTGCCAGCGAATTTCGTTGAGGGAATATTCGGTATTGGTATGGGTGCAAACAAAGGCGTTCTTTTTCACAAGTTACTGTTTGTTTTTGATTATCATTCAATTATATAAAATACCTGCCACTAATCTAAGAAAAAACATGAAAAATTACGCTTTAAGCTCTATTATTGTGGACGTATCTTGAAGCTTTTTGTATTATGGCCGAAATTCTACCGCTGCGTGCTTGGCGCTATGCCCCCTCTCTTAGTATAGAAGACCTTACTTCGCCACTCTTTGATGTGGTATCAGAAAAACAAATCAGAGAGCTGTACACCGAGCCCCACAACAGCATCCATCTTTCTGTACCTGCCCAAGGGGTATCTTATGCCGAAATAGCAATACTCTTGGAGGAATGGAAGCAGAAAGGCATCTTACAGCAAGAGCCTGTACCTACGATTTATGCCTATTATCAGTATTTCTCTTTGCCCGGCAATGCGCGCCAATACTGCCGAAAGGGCTTTATATGCTACATCAAGGCCTACGATTGGTCAGAAAATGTAGTGCTTCGCCACGAAAATACTATTCCTCACGCCGTAAACGACCGCATAGAACTGCTGGCACATACCGAGCTAAACGCTGCCCCTACGCACGGGCTGTATTCTGATAGCAACTTCGAGTTGGAGATTTATCTTGATGAGGCTATCAAAAATCCTGTCTATGAAACCGAAGACTACCAAGGCGTACGCGACGTGATGGCCTTGATACAAGATGCCCAAGTGATTCGTCGCTTTATGGAAGTGCTCAAAGAAAAAGAAGTGATTTTGGCCGATGGCCACCATCGCTACACAGGCTCTTTGGAGTACCGCAAGCAGCAGCGCGCCCTGCACCCCGAACACAAGGGAACAGAGCCTTACAACTACCACTTGATGTACCTGACCAATACCGAGGCCGACGACCTGCGTATTTTGCCCACGCATCGTCTTTTGCAAGGCGTGGAGGTACAAGAGGAGGAATTTGTGGCCAAACTCTCGGAGTATTTCCACGTAAAACCTATCTCCGACCCGTACAGCATAGACGAGGTGATTCTTGGCAAAGCCCATAACTTTGGAGTAATACTGCCTGAAAGTGCTTACAAAATCAAGCTCAAGGAAGGTGCATTGGAGCAGATGACTTGGAAATTTCCCGAAGTGGTGAAAAGCTTAGACCTCACGGTACTGCATTATTTTGTAATAGAAAAAATTTTTGGTATCAAGGGCAAAGACCAACGAGCCTCAAGGGAGATACAGTTCTCGCGCAGCCTGTCGGAATGTGTAAAGCTGGTAGGCGAAGGCAAAGCCCAAGTGGCTTTCATCACCCAAGATATTCCCATCGAAAAAGTAAAAGAAGTATGTGCCAGTGGGCATACCCTGCCCCAAAAGTCCACCTATTTTTATCCCAAGGTCATCTGTGGTTTTCTCTTTGGCAGTATCAAAGCTGATGAAAACCAAGAAGCCGCCGACCGCTACTTCCAAGATTTACTTAAAGGGTAAAAAAGACCAATCGTTGCTGTAAGCTTTCCCCCAAACACAGAAAAATGATGAATTCCCAAGAGCTTGTTCAGAAAGATGCTGCCTATGTGTGGCATCCCTTCACACCTTTGCAAGGCATGCAAGCGCCGCTGCCCATTGTGCGGGCAGAGGGTTGCTACCTTTATACCGAAGACGGGCGCGCCATTCTCGATGCCATCGCCTCGTGGTGGGTCAATCTCCACGGCCATGCGCATCCGCACATTGCCAAAGCCATCGGGCAGCAAGCGCTGCAATTAGAGCATGTGATTTTTGCAGGCTTTACGCATGCGCCTGCCGTAAGCTTGGCCGAAAGGCTCTTGCAGATATTGCCCGAAAACCTGAGCAAAGTTTTTTATTCCGACAATGGCAGTACTGCCTGCGAGGTAGCCCTCAAGATGGCCTTGCAGTATTGGTACAACAAAGGCCAGCCCAAAACCAAGGTCATTGCCTTGGAAGGCGCTTATCACGGCGATACCTTCGGGGCCATGTCGGTAGGCGACCGCAGTCCTTTCAATGCCCCTTTTGCGCCTTTGCTTTTTGAGGTATGCAGCATTGCCCTGCCCATGTGCCACAAAGAAACCTGCTGTGCCGGACAAAGAGAACTTTCTTCGCTTTGTGGGGGAGTGGCGCAGAGCATCGCAGCCTTCGAGGCGGCAGCGGCTTCGGGCGAGGTGGCCGCCTTTATTTATGAGCCTCTGGTGCAAGGGGCTTCGGGTATGCGTATGTACAGTGTGGCTATTTTGGAGAAACTGCTGGCCATTGCCAAAAAATACGAGGTGATTTGCATTGCCGACGAGGTGATGACGGGCTTTGGGCGTACCGGGCAGCTTTTTGCCTCTTTGCACCTTTCGGAGCAGCCCGATATTGTCTGCCTTTCCAAAGGGCTTACAGGAGGAGCGCTGCCTTTGGGCGTTACGGCTTGTGCGGAATATATTATAGAAGCTTATCGCTCCGACGACCTACTCAAAACCTTCTTCCACGGACACTCTTTTACGGCCAATCCGCTGGCTTGTGCGGCAGCTTTGGCCAGTTTAGACCTGCTGCTCACCGAAGAATGCCTCCAAAACATCGCCCGTATTCAGCAGCAGCATTTCGCTTTTGAAGAGCGCCTGCAAGGCCACGCCAAAGTACGCGAAGTACGTGTATTAGGAACAATTTTGGCCGTAGAGCTGAATACCGAAGAGGAAAGTGGCTATTTCAATGAAGCCCGCAGCTCGCTGTATCAATTCTTTCTCGATAGAAACATCTTGCTGCGGCCTTTGGGTAATATCATCTATATACTGCCACCTTATGCCATCGCGCCTGAGGCATTGGAAGAGGTGTATCAGGCCATTGAAGCTTTGTTGGCAATACTTTAGCGGAGCGAATGTTCGCTAAGCTGCGAAGCCAAAACTGCAAGCCCTTCGCGGAAGCTGTGGGGCTGGTAGCCGAGCATTTTTTCGGCTTTTTCGATGATAAAACCTGTTTTGGGCGGGCGCTTGGCTGGCTGCGAAAAGGTAGAGGCATCGGCACGGCTGATGAGAGAGGCATCTAATTCAAAGAAGTCGGCAGTAGCCAAGGCAATGTCGTAGGGACTCATCATTTCGGCACCGGAGATATTGAAAATGCCTTTTTGGTGTTTTTCTACAATTAAGAGGCAGCCTTGTGCCAAGTCTTCGGCCAAGGTGGGCGTGCGCCATTGGTCATCTACTACCTGAATTTTCTTGCCTTCTTCCAGCGATTTTTTTACCCAGAGAATGATGTTGGAGCGGCTTATATCTTCGGCCAAGCCATATACCAATACGGTACGGGCAATGGCCCATTCTAAATTACTTTCTTGCACAATTTTTTCGGCTGCCGCCTTGCTTTCGCCATAGTAGCTGATAGGCGAGGGAAGTGCCTCTTCTCGGTAAGGGCCTGCACTTCCATCAAAAATAAAATCGGTAGAGAGGTGTAGCAAGAAGCTTTTTTGCGTCTCGCAGGCTTGTACCAAGTGGCTCACGGCCTCTACATTTTGCTGCCAGCATTCGGCTTGGTCAAGCTCGCAAGCATCTACATTGGTCATGGCCGCTGTGTGGATTACGTAGTCGGGGCGGAAGCTTGCCAAGCATTTGGCCACGGCTTCTGCATCGCAGAGGTCTAAGCTCTGGTAAGGGAGCGATTGGTCGCTGAGGCGTTGCGCTCCGCGCGAGGTGGCCAGCAGCTCGAAGGAGGTATGTGGGTGTAGGAGTGCCACTAATTTCTGGCCGAGCAGGCCATTGGCACCTGTAAGCAATATTTTTTTAGGAGTGTTCATAACGAAAAATTATTTACTAAGGCTGATACGTATCACCTCGCCCGAGTCGTAGTCGTTGAGGAGTATCATGCTGTTGCGGGCAAGAGATTCGATGGCAATTTCGGAGGGGTTGTCCCAAGTGCCATCGGTATTTTGTTTTTCTACAATGAGCTTAGAGCCGTACTGGTTTACTTTCCATTTGCCTTTTTCTTCTTGTCCGGCAAATACGATTTGATAAGAGCCGTCTTGTTTAAATTCAAAGGAAGAGTAGCGCATCATCAGCTCCAGTTCTTTTTTGAATTGCTCTTTTTGTTCGGGCGTGGCCTGTTGGATTTGTTGCTCATAAGACGGAATTTCGAGCTTGATAACACGCCATTTGCCAATAATTTGGCGACTTTTGTCTTGGCCTAAAGCAAGGCCGCTCCACAGCAGCAGGCCGCACAAAAAAAATAACTTTGGATTCATCGGAGGAGATTTGAAGTAAAATATATGGCTGGCTTTGCAAATATAATACCTTGTTGAGTAAAAATGCAGTGCTTTTTTGATATTTTGCAAAAGTTTCTCTTAACTTTGAATACTGGAAATCTCTCAAAATAAACGATTCTTATGGCTGAGCAGTCCCCCCCAAAGCTACGCATACAACTATTTTCGATTCAGACCAAAACCACCCTCCTGCTGATATTGCTGAGCTTGCTTACTGTGGGCAACTACCTTTTTGTGCTTTCTTCTGATAATGTGCTGGAGGCCAATGCTTCGACCATCGAAATCTCTCGGCAGAATGAGGTGCTGGCGCAGCGATTGGGCGCTTTGGCCGCTCTGGTGTATGATGGCGACGAAGAGAGTAAAAAAGAACTGCAAAAGGCCATTACTACCCACGATTACCATACAGATTTGCTCGAAAAAGGCGGAGAGTTCAGCTTGGCAGAAAGGCGCTTGCGCATTTATCCCGTGAAAGACCAAGCCCGCGTAAAGCTGCTTGAGGCCAAAGAAATATGGCACGATTACCGCGAAAACCTCTACTTGGTACTCAACCAAGCCCCCCAAGTAACACAAATAGACAGCGTGCTGAGCGAAACAGGCCAAAAGGTATATAATGTGCGCAAAGTGCCTAATAAAGTCCGTAGAGATGCTTTTACCTTTGTACAAGACAATACCGTAAACCTTTTCAACCAGAATGTATCGCTGAGCGACTTGCTTTTAGAGGCTTTTTTCAGACACCGAGAGCGCGCCAATATCAATTTCACCATCGTATTTGTAGTCTATGTATTGCTCTTTTTGCTGGCCTATTACCAGCTTGTAAGGGCTTTTGTGCGCCCCATCAACCGCATTGCCAAAACGACTCGCCAACTGGCCGATGGCGACCTCTCTGTGAAACTCAATATCCGTCGTAGTGATGAAGTAGGCAAGCTGGCTTCCGATATTAACCGCCTTGCCGAAAGCTTGCGTGCTACTTCCAACTTTGCCTTGGCTATCGGAGAGCATCAGTTCGACGAAAACTTTGAGGTGCGCAATGAAAACGACCGCTTGGGGATTGCTTTGCTGGCCATGCGCGACAGCCTCCGCAAGATAGACGAGGAGTCGGAGCGCAGGCGCTGGTTCAATGAGGGGATTACGAAATTCAATGACATTTTGCGTGTAAATTTCGACAATTATGAAGACTTCGCTTATGAGGTTATCCACGAACTGGTAAAATACTTGGATATGGTGCAAGGTGGCTTTTTTTCTTTGGAGAAAAAGTCTAAAACGGGTGAAGAGGTGCTTCGCCTGAGCGCTTGCCACGCCTACGACCGCCGTCGCTTTGAAGAGAAAGAAGTGTCTCTGGATGATGGCTTGCTGGCACAAGCCGTAGTAGAAAAAGATGCTATCTACCTGACCGAAATACCCGAACACTATGCCGAAATCAGCTCCGGCTTGGGTGGGGCTGTGCCTACGGTAATTTTGATAGTACCGCTACTCAATGAAAAAGAGGTTTTTGGGGCTTTGGAGCTGGCTTCTTTCCAAAAATTGCCACCACATAAAATTGATTTTGTAAAGAAAATTGCGGAGACTGTTGTAGCCACCATTGCCAATGTGCGCTTGGGCGAACAAACCCGCCACTTGCTCGAAGATGCCCAAGATTATGCCCAGCAGATGCGCTCTCAGGAGGAAGAAATGCGCCAAAATATGGAGGAGCTGGCTGCTACACAAGAGGCTTTGGAAAAGCGAGAGCGCGAGAAAACCGAATCGCTCGAAAAGCTCAAGACTGACTATGATGCCCGCTTAGAGGAAATATATCAGAAAGAACGCCTGCTGCGCGAGCAAAAACTGCGCCTCCAAGATGCCCTCGATGCAGCTTATGAACAAAACAAACAGATAGAAAAGCAACAAGCAGAGCTGCGCATCACTATCGAGAAGTTTAAAAACAAAGAAGACCTCCTCAACAAGCAATTGGAGGCCAAAGACAAAGAAGTAGAGATTTTGCAAAAAGAACTGGATGCCCTCAAGCCTTAGTACGGCGCAGGGTAACTGCAGCATAATGACACAAGCCTCCCACCGGAGGTTGGTGCTTTCGTACACAGACCTCTGCTTGCTGTACAGAAGTAAAACTCTCAAAGATACGTGCCAAAATACGTGCTGCCACGTGCTCCAATAGTCGGCTTTTTTGCTGCATTTCTTCGGCGGTGAGTCTGTACAAAACCTCGTAGTTGATAGTACCCGCAAGCTGGTCTTGGGCGGTGGCCGATTCCTGCACCTCGCCTTGCAAAGTAATATCCACGCTGTATTTATTACCAATTTTTTGCTCCTCGTCGTAGAAGCCGTGGTAAGCAAAAAACTCCATGCCGTGTAGGCTGATGGTGGCTGATGTGTGCATAACTATTTGAAGATTTTCCTGTAAATGGGCTTTCTGTACAAAAACTGCAAGTAAAGCGCCGGATAAAGTAGCCAAGTAAGCAATAAAAAGGGAGCTTTGAAAGTGATTTCGTCAATAATCACAGCTCCTTGGCCTGCGGCTACGATGCGGTGCTTGTGTCGCCAGTATTTCAGAAAAAAAGGCAGTTTGATGCCTTCATCTACAAAATAAATTTCTTGAGAATTTTGGAAAAATTCTGTGATGAAACTGTCCCAACGCTGCCGAAAAAGCAGAAAATTGAGCTCTAAGCTCACGGTATCGCCTGCTTTGGAGCCATCGAAGCGCAGCAGTTTTACAGGAGGGAAGGGAGGAGCGAGTTTTTTGAAGAGGTCTTGGTGAAAGCCCGCAAATACTTGGGCTGGGGGCTGGTGTACGGCGGTTTGGAGGCGCAGGCGCATGGCTAAGTGTAGAGTTTGTTAAATGTAAGCATGTAACCCTGAGCAAGCCCGGAAGGTTGCTAAAAGATACTTATCTTTGCCCTCTTGCAGAGGAGATGCCTTTGCAGGGCGTTTGTTTTCTTGTGTGGCGGCTTATTGCTTGAGTGCGGCAGAAATGAGAAATAGTTTTATCCGGCAACTTTTCCCATTCTTGTATTAGTGTATATTTTGTCAAGTCTTGGGTAGTCTCCGAGATAAGACCAAATTTCTAAGGAGTTTATCAGTCCGTTTTTCAAAATAAATTTTAAAAAATAAAGTCGTGTTACTTTCTGTTAGATATTCTGTTGTCTTATATTTTTACACCATCTAATATTAAAATTTACCTGTTGGTTCTATAATTATTTCGTTTGAATGTGAGAAACGAACAGACAGTCCACTACTTTACCATCTTTCCCCATTGATGTAGGTTCCTTTTGTAGAAATGCCTGTTGCCTTGTTTGGCTGTTTTATGATAGGCCAATCACCTATTGGAATGTATGGTTTTCTCAAATACAGTAGGCCAGCTGATAAGTCCGGTGTTTATATTTCGTTTTTCAAATACACTTTAAACTTTGAGCCTTCCCCAAGAGTGCTGCTCACTTCTATCCTCCCGCCGTGGTTGTCTATGATTTTCTTTACGAGATAAAGTCCAATACCTGTACCTTCCACATCTTTTTGGATACGCGTAAATTTCAAGAAAATCTGGTCTATCTGGTCAGCAGCAATCCCCAAACCATTGTCTTTTACGCTGATTACTACAAAATCTTCCTCCTTGCTTACGGCAATGGATAATTCGGGTGTTTTTGAGACAGGCGTATATTTTATTGCATTACTGACCAAATTATAAATAATACTCCTGATGTTTTTTCGAGAAAACTTTATCTCATTTTCTTTAATATCATAATAAATCTGCGCTTTTCTTTCGATGATTTTATCCTTGATGAGCATTTCTACTTCTCTGAATAGCTCCTTAAAGCTGATTGTTTCGATGTGTTCTTTATAGTTTCCTTCTATTTTGGTAATCTCAGCAAGTTCGTCAATAATATTTTTCATACTTTTGATAGATTTATAGAGAATCTCAGACAGGTTTTTCTGCTCTTGCTCGCTGTTCTCCCATTCCGTCAAAATCCTGATAAGCGATTCAATGTTGTTCAGAGGCCCTTTGAGGTCGTGCGAAACAGCATAAATAAAGGTTTCGTGGGCAGCATTGAGCTTTTCGAGCTCCTTCATATCGTTGATACGCGTTGTAATATCCACAAAAGTAACAATGACTCCATTGGCTCTATTCTCTTCGTAGATAATGTAGGGGATGATATTCATCTGAAACCACCTCGCATCTGTGGTTTGAATCTCTTTTTCAAAAACTTCCCCATTTCTAATCACCTCCTCGATGTCATCGGTAAGTGTAGAGTACCTGATATTGTCTGTCAGGTCTTTGATAGACCTGCCAATATGCTCAGGTGTAAATCTAAACTGGGTCATAGCCGGCGGTGTGTATTTCCTTAAAATCAGATTGGCATCCACAAAGAGCTGAGGGATGATGGTGTTCTTAAAATAGTTCTCCAGTTCATCATTCAATTTGATGAGTTTTGAAATATCTTGCTTAGCAAACTTTTGAGGCTCAGGCATTTTGGGTTCTGTTTATAGGGTGATGTTGCCTGAGGCCTTGCTAAGGACTTTTCAAGTAACTTGTATGTGCAAATTACTCATTTGCCGTGACATTTTCGTTGGAATGGTATAATATAAATATTTTCTGCATACACAACCTTACAAAACAAAAGCAGAAGCCTGTTTCATCTATCGGCTTTCCTTGCTACATGCCTATTCAAAACTCTCGTAGCTTACTGTCTAAGAGCCTCTTTGAGGAGATGTTGTCCAATCCTTTTGCCCAAAACAGTGCATTGCTTTCCAAAAGTTACATTTCCAATATTTTTGCACAAAATGCTTGCTCTTAGATTTTTGTCTGCATATATTTAAAATATTTTCTAACAAAAAATTGAGTCAATATGCAAGAAGTTGTAAAAAACCAAAAAGGGGAGGCAATTGTAGAGATACAATATGTACCCGAACAAAAACTCCTCAGAGCCAATTGGACAGGCGCTTATCTTTCGCTCGAGGAGGTACAAAAAGGCGCACTCACTGCTTTAGACTATCTGAAGCGCTACAATGCTCCTTACCTTTTCAACGACAATCGAGAGCTGGAAGGCGCTTGGGACGAAGCCAACGACTGGATTGCCCAGGTTTGGATGCCACAAGCCATTGCCGCGGGCATGAAAAAGTTTGCTCATATCCTTGCTCAGGATCTTTATGGGCAGCTTTCGGCGGAGTTTTTGGAGGAAAATAGCCGCAAGGTGGGCGATTTTCAGATGCGCCTCTTTGGCGATGAGCAGGAAGCCCTCGCATGGTTGTTTGACGAATAAGGAAGAACAAATACAAAAAAGGCCGATGCAAGTAGCATCGGCCTTTTTTTATTTATACAGGAAGCTTAATCCATTCAAAACCCGTATAGGGCACCAGTACCTGCGGGATGCGGATGCCTTGGGTACTTTGGTTGTTTTCTAACAAGGCTGCCACAATGCGGGGCAGCGCCAAAGCACTGCCATTGAGGGTATGGAGCAGACTGGTTTTTTTCTCCTCGCTGCGGTAGCGCAGTTTGAGGCGATTGGCTTGGTAGCTTTCAAAGTTGCTCACGGAGCTTACTTCGAGCCAGCGCTGCTGAGCTGCCGAAAACACCTCCATATCATACGTAAGCGCCGAGGTAAAGCTCATATCGCCGCCACAGAGGCGCAATACACGGTAGGGCAGCTCCAGCTTTTCGAGCAAGCCTTGTACATAGAGGCGCATTTCTTCGAGGCTTTGGTAAGAGTGCTCAGGGTGCTGTATTTGTACGATTTCCACCTTGTCGAACTGGTGCAGGCGGTTGAGGCCACGCACGTGGGCACCCCAGTTGCCGGCCTCGCGGCGGAAGCAAGGCGTATATCCGGCCATTTTGATGGGCAGTTGCTTGGGTTCCAGAATCACATCGCGATAGATATTGGTAATGGGTACTTCGGCAGTGGGAATCAAATAAAGCTCATCTTCTTGTACATAATACATCTGCCCGTCTTTGTCGGGGAGCTGCCCGGTACCATAGCCCGAGGCTTTGTTTACAAGGATAGGCGGTTGCACTTCCAGATAGCCCGCTTTGGCGGCTTCATCCAAGAAGAAATTGACAAGGGCGCGCTGGAGGCGTGCGCCTTGGCCTTTATACACGGGGAAGCCTGCTCCGGTGATTTTGTTGCCCAGTTCAAAATCTATAATATCATAGCGCACAATCAAGTCCCAGTGGGGCAGGGCCTCGGTAGAGAGCTCTGGAATAGCACCTGCCTGATAAATCTCTTCGTTTTCTTCGGGGCTTCGTCCCTTGGGCACGGAGTGGTGGGGCAGGTTGGGGAGCTTTACCAAGGCCTCGTGCAGTTGCTCTTCGAGGCTGCTTAGTTCTTCTACGTATTTTTGGGCTTCTTCGCTCAGGGCTTTGGCCTCGGCCTTGGCGGCTTCTGCTTCGGCTTTTTGGCCATTTTTCATGAGTTGGCCAATTTGCTTGGAAAGGCTGTTGGAGGCAGCGAGGGCATCGTCTTGCTTCTTTTGGGTTTGTCTTTTCTGCTCGTCCAAGGACAAAATAGCGGCTACGGCCTCGGCGGCATTGGGGAAGTATTTTCTTTCTAAGCCTTGGATTACCCGTTCGGCTTGCTCTCTGATAACTTGTATTGCTAACATAAAATGAATGATTGCTCGGTTGGTATGGCAAAATAAGGAAAATTTATTGAGATAAAACAGCGAATTTATTGCGTAATAAAATATTTATTGATACTTTTGTTTCATCTTTGAAAAAGAAAGCATTTTTCGCTTCATTGCCTAACAATAAAGCTTTCTTTCCACACCATTGCAGGTATTTCATTCCAAACTATTAGCGTCTAATCCAAAAAGAGTGTCAAAGACACTTTTCAATCAGTCGAGCTGTGCAGTTGAGCGGTAAGCCGCCCTGAGGAATGATTGTATATGTAGTAATAGATGGTTTTTAAAAATATATAGTGCTCCAAGCGTAGCATCTGATGTAAGTATAGAAAGGTATTTTGAAGCTTAGAGCTTCTAAAAATACTCCTGCAAAGGATTGCTGAAAGTTTTGCTCTCAAACGATGCCCAATGAAGATTTTTATTCCCTTGGTATTCCGGCGCTGTGTTGTATTGAAGTAGTAGCCCTGACTGATGTGAAATGCAAGAAAATCTATATGGATTCGGCACACTCCTGCCGACATTCCTTTGGCAATTGAGTGCTTGTTTTGATAGCGAAGAAGAAACCTCCAAATTGAAAAATTCGTGCTGCCATGTACGCTCCAAAGACCCTAACCATTGACTATATAAACCGAAAGGTTGCCCGCTTGCTGCACTCTCACAAGCCAAAGCCGATGTTTGTACCATAAACCCGACTCTATGACCGAAACTTTACACTCCGGCCTATCAAGGCCTCTCCCCGAAAAACCATCTGTCCTTATTCACCTCCCGCACAAGCTTTGTGCAAAGGCGCTTTTGAGCCTCCCTCCAACAATACTTTAACCAAATCCAACCTCTATTTTTGTATGTATAATATTGATGAACTTAACCTGAAGCTCTTGTCGGAGCTGCGTGAAATAGCCGAAGAAATGCAAATAAAAAATTCCAAGAAGCTAAGCAAGCAGGAATTAATCTATAAAATATTGGAGGAACAAGCCGTGGCTCCGACCTCCAAAGAAATCAACCTTAAAAGCAACCACAAAGAAAGCCTTTTTGAAACGGTGAGCGATGCCGACGACGACAAAGCCGGTGATAATGACAAAAAACGCAAGCGCCTGAAGCGTGAGAACGTAAAAGAAATCAATGCAAAACAAGAGGAAGAGCAAGCAAAAGAAGAAAATGTAGAAGTACCCGTGGTAGTGCAACAAGAAGTGCCCGCCAAGGAAGTAAAAACCGAAGAAGTGGCCAAAGCCAAAGAAGAGAAAATGCCTCAAGGCGGCAATAACTTCAAGAAAAAGAAAAAAGTTAGAGAAATCCCCGACGACATCAACGACTTCTCTTTCCTTGATGACTTAGACCCACTCGCCGACCTGAATACTGACAGTCCTGAGATGGAAATTGTGAAGGCATTGGAAGCTGATAAATCAGAAAAGCAGGAAGTTAAGGAAAGCACCCAAAAGCCTGAAAAAGTAGAAAAAATAGAGAAAATAGACAAGATAGAAAAAACGCCTAAAGTAAGCCAAGAACCAAATGTAGAGGTGGAAATCTCTGACGATGACTTTACGCTTGAGCCGCTTAAGCTCGATGAGGAGATAGAAATGGGCGTATCGAAGTCGAAAGAATACCAGCAGCGTGTAAATCCTTATAAGCAAGCCCAGCAGTTTAAGAAAGACATCAACATCCGCGATTTTGATGGCATCATTACCAATTCGGGTGTGCTGGAAATCATGCAGGACGGCTACGGCTTCTTGCGCTCGGCCAACTACAATTACTTGGCAGGCCCCGACGATATCTATGTGTCTCCCTCGCAAATCAAACTCTTCGGCCTCAAAACCGGCGATACCATCAAAGGACAAATCCGCCCACCCAAAGAAGGTGAAAAATACTTTGCCTTGCTGAAGGTAGAAAATGTAAACGGCAAAACCACCGACGAAATCCGCGACCGTGTGGCTTTTGAGCACCTTACGCCGCTCTTCCCCGAAGAGCAGCTCCGCCTCAGCACCAAGCCCAATCTCTATTCCACCCGCATGCTCGACCTTTTTGCCCCTATCGGCAAAGGCCAGCGCGGCATGATTGTGGCGCAACCCAAAACCGGAAAAACCACCCTGCTCAAGCAAATAGCCAATGCCATTGCCGAGAACCATCCGGAGGTGTATCTTATCGTATTGCTGATAGATGAGCGCCCTGAGGAAGTAACCGACATGCAGCGCAGTGTGCGTGCCGAGGTGATAGCCTCTACCTTCGATGAGCAGGCCGAGCGCCAC
The DNA here is from genome assembly GCA_036788275.1 of Thermonemataceae bacterium. Lineage (GTDB taxonomy): Bacteria > Bacteroidota > Bacteroidia > Cytophagales > Thermonemataceae > DAIQNQ01. Next base: position 2,069 of record DAIQNQ010000049.1, on the reverse strand, counting down.
GTAAAAGTAGCCTCTATCGTGCTCGAAAAGGCCAAAAGAATGGTAGAATGTGGCCACGATGTGGTAATTCTCCTCGATTCTATCACCCGCTTGGCACGTGCCTACAATATGGTAGTGCCTTCTTCGGGCAAAATCCTTTCGGGTGGGGTAGATGCCAACGCCCTCCACAAGCCCAAGCGCTTCTTTGGTGCTGCCCGCAACGTAGAAAACGGCGGTTCGCTTACCATCATCGCTACGGCGCTCATAGAAACAGGCTCGAAGATGGATGAGGTAATCTTTGAAGAATTTAAGGGTACAGGCAATATGGAGCTGCAACTCGACCGCAAGCTCTCCAACAAACGTATCTATCCTGCTTTGGATATTCCGGCCTCCGGCACACGCCGCGAAGACCTGCTGATGGACAAAGATGTGATGAACCGTATCTGGATTTTGCGCAAGTACATGAACGATATGACCGCCACCGAAGCCATGGATTTCCTCTTGGATCGTATGAAAAA
>DAIQNQ010000049.1:0-1472 GCA_036788275.1 Thermonemataceae bacterium | reverse complement strand
CTTGCTTTTTTATTATTGAATAATAGTTTTACAGTTGTATTTGACTTATCAGAACTGCTGTTTATTTCTCTTTGCTTGGCAGATTCTATGTTAGATTCCTGAAAATAGCCTATCAACAACAAAGCCACAGCAAGCGAAATGAGTAGCGCTAATAAATCAATTTTGAGAAGGAAAATAGCAATAAAAAAAGATAGTATTGCGAAAAGTCCCATGACAGGTGCTATATATTTTTTCGACATAAAATCAATCTGATATTGTAAATACCTTCTAAGCAAATGTGCATTGAGCAATGCTAAAAAGCTGGTTATTAGAAATTTAAAATGCAAATCGTCAAGGTAAACAGTGGTAATGACAATGAAAACAGAAAGATAGAAAAAATAGGTATTCTGAAAGTCGTAGATGAGAGAGGCCAAATATCTTTCGCCTTTGGAAATGGGATAATATTTGGGAAATAAGAGCTTCAGTGCTTGGTAATTGGGGAAAAACATCCTTAGAACAGTTAAGCCGGCTATGCTAATAATGATATAATAAAAAAGCTCTTCCGACGAAATGAAGTCAATTTTATTTTCTGAAATTAGATTGAATAACCAACCAAAAAGAAAGGCATAGAACCAAGTAACTGCCAATAAAAAGACGTGAAATACTGCTTTCCAAGCATTTTTAAATCCTTGGATAAAAAATTTCAACTTGTATGCAATGAGGAGCTGAATCATAACCAATCTATTTTTGACAGTTCACTTGTATTGGGCTTTAAGATTTGCAACAAAGCACTATCAATAGAGCTTGTCCCCAAATTGGTAAAATCTTCTATACTGGAGTTGAAAAGAAGTTTGCTGTCGTTCAGAACGCCGATGTGGGTGGCTATTTTTTCTACATAGCTTAGGTCGTGAGACGAAACAAGCATTGCCCTGTCTTTTTGTTGATAGGCCTTCAAAAATTCAATCATCTGATTGGCTACCAAGGGGTCAAGACCGGAAAAAGGCTCATCTAAAATCAAAATATCAGGTGTATGGAGAACCGCCGCACAAAAAGCTATTTTCTTTTTCATGCCTGTGGAGTACCTCGAAATATTTTTTTTCAGGTCTTTTTCATCTTCAAAAAAGTAGTTAAAAAGGTCTTTAATCCTTTTGTCAATCACATTCTTTGGCAATTCGTAAATCTTTCCGATGAAATTCAAAAACTCCCATCCATTCAATTCTTCAAGAAGGGCGAGGTCTTCTCCAACAATGCCCAAATTTTTTTTATCCTCTTTATCCAACTTGTTATGCTCTTTGCCATTAATCAAGACATTCCCTTTGTTAGGAAGTACCAAGTCAATAATGATATTGATTAAGGTAGTTTTGCCAACACCATTTTTCCCAAGCAAAGCATAAACATTCCCTTTTTCTATCTTCAGATTGATGCTATCCAGAATGATACTTTTGTCGAAAGTTTTAGTTAAGTTGCTTATTTCTATCATATTTATTGTGATG
>DAIQNQ010000048.1:0-18611 GCA_036788275.1 Thermonemataceae bacterium | reverse complement strand
AAAGCCGACAGTTTCGCCTCAACCTCAGCTACAACTTCGGCAGCAGCACTGTCAAAGCCCTCAAACTGCGCAAAACAGGGATTGAAGAGGAAAGAGAAAGGGTGGAGTAGGGGCCTTTGAAAGCAAGAAAACACCTTCGTGAGGTATCTCTCGCGAAGGTGATATATAGAGTGTCTATTTGATAATACCCATCAGTATGTATATCTGGAGGTGGCCAAATCTGCTTAGATAGCAGCCCTGGAATACACTTTCTTAGGACTATTGAGATAATCTAACTTACTGCATAATCATGGGTTTTACTTCAAAATCATCGTTGCTTTTGATTTGTCGCCACATTCCATGTGATCTTTGAATACATCCAAAGCAAAATCCTTCCAATTTGGTTTTTCTGAAATGATAGCACAGTTTCTGAAAATTTTTGCTTTTGCATTTTTACGATGACCAAATTGCTGAATGCGTTGAATAGGCTTGCCATCAATTGATATGAGAAAGCTTCCCGGATTATTGGATGCGATTTTTATACCATTGATTTTTGTCTCGTTGGTATTCTCTACTTCATTTTTGGGCGTTTCCGGATATACTTTAATTCTGGAATCGAATGTTGGATTAAGTAATTGACGTAACTCAAAATCCGGCTCGGCACTTCCTCGAATTTGATTATATCCCACCTTCACTGATTCATAAAAAATCCATTTCTCAGTATCTTTTGGCGGTTCTAATGTTATTAGTTTTTCGCCATTCATGAGATTTTTTATATAAGGGTCCTTTCGGACTCTATTAAGCTCCGAGAGATCTCCACCGAGATTAGTCTGTGTGAATTTTGCCATTCCGAGAGTGGGAACAATAGCCACTAACTTTATGGCATCAAGGCTGACCTCTACCTGTTCTTTGTCTTCCGTTCTGATGACAAGGCGATAGATGGCATTATCGCCATCTTGAATCAAGACTCGCTTTTCTCTGCCACCATCACGAGTACCTGTTAGTCTTCCTTTTAGTGTATCACCGGAAGTTAAAACTATGTAAGCTTTGTCATTTTTGATAATTTGGTCTAATGGCAGTATCTGATCAAATATTTGAGCATTTAATGCTATTGATAAAAAGCAAAATATGAGGAAAGAGAAAAGAAATTTCATATTGACAAGGTTTGATTTAGGAAAACAATTAGATAGAAGAAAATACAACAGTAATGTCAGACTTTCGCAGATGTGTTTGTAAAAATAAGATTTTATGACAGGCCAAATGTTTGGTTTAACTTACACCAACTACTGCAAACAAATTTGCGTCCAACTTGGCAATAAGTTAAACCAACTTTAAGACATTTACAAGCAGATGAGAAAAAATCTTCTTCGATGTAAAATTTAGGTAATGTTTTTGCTAAGAAAGGAAAAAAACTAAATTTGGTAGAGGAATTTCTCAAACATTCTGCTTCCACCTTGCGTAAAAGCGCTGTACCAAAGCAAGTGATTTCCTTTATTTTATGCTTATTATCACGTAAAACTAAATCAGAACACCTTGGAAAATAGCGAAAACATTACTTTATTATTACAAGAATTGCAAGCAGGTAAGAAAGAAGCTTATTCCAAGCTTTTTCCAATTGTCTATCGTGAGCTGCATCGCATCGCCCACAAGATACGCTTTCAGTGGAATGGGCAATACACCCTCAACACCACCGCCCTGGTACACGAAGCTTACCTCAAAATGGCTGACAAAGACCTGAGCACCTCCAATCGCAAGCACTTCTTTGCGGTGGCGGCCAAGGCCATTCGCCAAATTCTTATCAACTATGCCCTTAAAAAGCAAACCGCCAAGCGGGGCAGCGGCGAAGCCCAAATTCCTATCGAAGAGGTATATGAAGACCTGAACCTTCCTGATAAAATTTCTGATGAGATTTTGGCACTCAACGAGGCGCTGGTGCGTTTGGAAGGGCAAAATGAGCAGCTCGGCAAAATCGTAGAATACCGCTTCTTTGCGGGCATGTCTATCGAAGAAACCGCCGAACTCCTCGACGTATCTATCTCCACTATCAAAAGGCATTGGGCTGTGGCCAAAGCTTGGCTCTACAAAGAAGTAAATTCATGAATTGGGAGCGCATCATAGAGCTATACCACCAAACTTTGGATGTGCAGCCCCAGCAGCGGGAGCGCTTTTTGGCCGAACTTTGTGGCGAAGACAGCGCCCTCTATGAGGAAGTACGCCAGCTCCTCGACCAAAGCACCGCCGCCGATTTGTACTTTGAAGATATGGCCTCTGAGATTGCCCAAGCCTTGGAGCAAGGCCACGAAAAAAACCAGAGCCTTGTAGGAAGCAGCCTGCAAGGCTATCAGCTTTTGCAAGAAATAGGCCGCGGCGGAATGGCCATTGTGTATTTGGCCGAAAAGCAATACAGCGATTTTTCGCAGCGCTTTGCCCTCAAAATCATCAAAAAAGGTCTGGATACTGAGGAAATTATCCGCCGCTTCCGCCACGAAAGGCGCATCTTGGCACGCCTGCGCCACCCCAACATCACCCAAATCATAGATGCGGGTATTACCGACGAAGGGCTGCCTTTTTTTGTGATGGAATATGTGGAAGGCGAGCAACTGCTCTCGTACATCCAAAGGAAGCAGCTCCCGCTGGCCGAGCGCTTGGGGCTTTTCAAGCAAGTAGTACAGGCCATCAGCTTTGCCCACCAGTTGCTCATTATCCACCGCGACATTAAGCCCTCCAATATTTTGGTAGATGCCAACGGGCAAGTAAAGCTCCTCGATTTTGGCATTGCCAAAGTGCTGGAAGAAGATTTTGCGGAGCAAACGCAAGCAGGCCTGCAAATGATGACTCCCGATTTTGCCTCGCCGGAGCAAATCAGCGTGGGTTGGGTATCGCTTGGCTCCGATATGTATCAATTAGGTTTGCTGCTGTGCCAAGTGCTTACTGGTCACATGCCCTACGAATTGGGCAAGATGGAGCTGCACGAAAAAAGACAAGTGATTGTACAAAAAGAAGCCCAAAAGCCTTCTGTTTTGGCCCAAAAGTCGGGCTTACCCTTTGCACAAAAGCTGCGCGGCGACTTGGACACCATCGTGCTTTGCTGCCTCCAAAAATCTCCCGAAAACCGCTACCAAAGTGCCAGCGCCCTGCTGGCCGATTTGGAGCGCTGGGAGCAGGGGCGGCCTATACAAGCCCGTCCGCCAAGCATGGCTTATTACGTGGGGCGCTATATACGGCGCTATCGTTGGCAGGTATTGCTGAGTACAGCCTTTTTGGTAAGCATTATCGGGCTGAGTATTTTCTATACCCAGCGCCTTATTGTAGCCCAAAACTTGAAGCTCCAAGAAGCCCAAAGGGCGACGCAAGCCTTGGCTTTGGCACAAGAAAAAGAAAACCAGTCCAGCGATTTGGTGGGCTTTATCTCCAAAGCTTTGGAGCGCAACGAAGACAACAGTGCCGATGCTTTTGAGCGCAGCAGGCCCTTGCTCAAAACGGTAGAGCTGTTGATAGACCGCTTAGACAGTAGCTCGAAGTCTAAAATAGACTTTTTGGAGCTGGTAGGCCTCAACTACCTCAATGCTCCCGGACAAGAGAAGGAAGCCATCCGAATTTTTAAGAAAATTCTGAAAAACACGAAAAATCTCTATTGGACAGCCAAGGCACAAAACCATATTGCCAAAAGTTATCTGCGCGCTAAGGACTACGAAAAAGCTTTGCGCTGGGCGACAGCCAGCCAAAAAACCATACAAAACAGCCGCCACCCGAGCCGTGTACTTTTGCTTACGGAGGCAGCACGCATTCAGGCGCAAACCTACCAAGCCCAAGGGCAAGAGGCCGAGGCTGTCAAAGCCTTGGAAAGACTCAAGCAAAAGCTTAATTCTGAAGCCGGGCAGTATCCTTTGCAATGGATAGAGCTTTGTATGGATTTGGGAAAGAGCTATCAAGCCCAAAAGCAATATGCGATTGCCCGCCAGCATTACCGCGAAGGCCTGCAGAGGGCGGAAAGCGCTCTTGCGCAAGGCAGCCCCGAATATACGCTTTTGAATATCTATCTCGCCGAAATAGCCCTGCTACAAGGAAAAACAGCGGAGGCTCAAGGCTATTTGCGAAGCTTACAAACACAGCAAGAAGCCCTGCAAGAAATGCAAATCCGAACGGTACTCGAAAAAATCTCCCATCTGGCCGAAACCCTCAAAGAAGAAGTGAAGATACCGTAAATCATTTTTCTGAAAATAGGTATTTCTACCCAAAGAACTTGGGTAGAAATACTCATTTTTTTCACTTTTCTGCTCTTCTCTTTGGCCGACTCTTTGCGGAAGTATAAATTTGTAGAGTAAGGTTCGTAAAAAATCTACACGTTTACTTTTTCCAAAGAGACTTATGAGGAACAGCTTCTAGATAAATTCAAGACTAAAACTACTGGCTTTCGCTCATCTATCGAAAGTTATAGTCGGATAAAGGTTACTCTCTCGAGTAATCTTTATTTTTTTGTGCCTTACTGCTTTTTGTAGTAGATTTAAAAATTGATTTTAAATTCTAACTCAAAACAACTTGCCGATATGCAATTCATTTTCAAATACTTCGTCTTTGTAGCGAGCTTTTGTAGCTTGCTATTGGGAGCTTGCCAGTCCGAAAAAGCATCTTCTTCCGAAACTGAGAGGCCAGCTCTTGCAGAAGAAAGCTCTGCCGACAATGTGATAGACTGCCAAGGCTTGGGAAAGCTTAAATTTGCTATGACTTACGCCGATGTAGAAAGTGCTTTTGGGAAAGAAAATATCAGCAATGAGGTTGTGCCCGCAGGCACCGAAGACATGATGGAGGGCACTGTCAGTACCGAAGACCAACACAACAGCACCATTCGTACCGACAAAGGCACGATTTATATCGCTTGGAAGCCCGCCAAAGTACCCACCCAAATCAGTAGTGTATCTTTTGAGCCGGCTTCACAAGAGCAAGCCTTGCGCCTCCCCGAAGGCCTGAAAGTAGGCGATAGCTTGGCAGATTTTATCAAAGTCAATGGTGCAGAAATTGATTTTTATGGCTTCGGTTGGCAATTCGGCGGTATGGTTATCAGCAAAAAAGGGAAAATCTTGGAAGCTTATCCTTGTCTTACTTTGGCATTGGGTACGGCAGACGGTACCTACGAAGAGGTCTCCGATTTTATGGGCGATGGCACTATCCGCTCCGATGCCCCCGACTTGCCCGTAGAGCGCATTGTAATCACGGCCATCAGCTTTCAGAACGAAGCAGGAGCTTTGTAAAGGTATTATTTTAATATGATTCTCATTGCACAGAAAAGTACGCTGCATGCAGAATGTTTTTTATTTTTTGCGAATAATCTTTAACTTCACGGCTGAATTTAAGTTATCCTTCGGAATACAATCCATATTCATCTTAAAACGCAAGTTCCATGAAAATTTTAGTTTGTATTACACACGTACCTGATACAACCACCAAAATCAAATTCACCAACAACAACCAAGAATTAGACAAGGCGGGCGTACAGTTCATCACAGGTCCTTACGACGACTACGCCCTCTCGCGTGGGGTGGAACTAAAGGAGCAACTTGGTGCCAGCCTCACGGTGCTCAATGTGGGTACTGCCGAAACAGAGCCTACCATTCGCAAGGCATTGGCCTTGGGTGCCGACGATGCCATCCGCATTGATGCAGAGCCTACCGATGCTTATTTTGTAGCGCAGCAAATCGCCCATATCTGCCAGCAAAACCAATACGACCTGATTTTGATGGGGCGCGAATCCATAGATTTCAACGGTGGCCAAGTACACGGCATCGTAGGCGAGATGCTCGGTATCCCTTCGCTTTCGCCCGTAATGAAGTTGAATATTGAAGGTGGTGTAGCCAAATTGGCACGCGAAATAGAAGGCGGCAAAGAATACCTCGAAGCGCCTCTTCCTTTGGTATTGGGCTGCCAAGAGCCTATTGCCGAGTGGAAAATCCCCAATATGCGCGGCATCATGTCGGCGCGTACCAAGCCTTTGCAGGTAGTAGCTCCTGCCAATCCCGAAATGCTTACCCAAGTGAGCCAATTCGACTTGCCTGCTCCTAAAGGAGAATGCAAAATGATAGATGCTAATGAAGTAGGAAAGCTCATTGACCTCCTCAAAAACGAAGCGCAAGTATTGTAATTTTCATCTGAAATAAAATTCTTAAAGATATGTCTGTACTCATTTTTGTAGAAACCAACGAAGGACAAGTGAAGCCCTCCTCTCTGGAGGCCGTAGGCTATGGTGCCAAAGTAGCCGAAATGACAGGTACTACGGCTACCGCGCTGGTACTTGGCGAGGCCAATGCCGATGCCGTGGCCGGATTGGGTGGCTATGGTGCACAAAAAGTGTTGCACGCTGCTGATGCACGCCTGAACACGGGCATCATTCAAGCGTATGCCAAGGCGATTGCCGAGGCAGTTCAAAAAGAAAGTGCCAAAGTAGTGGTATTTGCCAAGTCTTCTTTGGGCGATGCCGTAGCTGCCCGTGTAGCAGGCCGCCTCAAAGCCGGATTGGCTGCCAATGTAGTGGCGCTACCCAAAACGGAAGGCGCTTTCTCTGTAAGAAGAAGCATCTATACTGGTAAGGCCTTTGCCGAAACAGTCCTCAGCTCCGACATCAAAATTTTGGCTATCAAGAAAAACATCTATGCCGTGAGCGACAGTGGTGCCAAAGCCAGTGTAGAAAGCTTTAGCCCTGCCTTGGCCGACAGCGACTTCAATGTAAAAATCACCAGCACCGAAAAAGCCAGCGGTACACTCTCTTTGCCCGAAGCTGACTTGGTAGTATCGGGTGGCAGAGGCCTGAAAGGCCCCGAAAACTGGGGAATGATTGAAGAGCTCGCACAAGTATTGGGTGCTGCTACGGGCTGTTCTAAGCCGGTATCCGATTTGGATTGGCGACCACACCACGAGCACGTAGGCCAAACAGGCGTAAAAGTAAGCCCCAATTTGTATATCGCCGTGGGTATCTCTGGTGCTATCCAACACTTGGCCGGGGTAAACTCCTCGAAGTGCATTGTGGTCATCAACAAAGACCCTGAAGCGCCTTTCTTCAAAGCAGCCGACTACGGTATCGTAGGCGATGCTTTTGAGATTGTTCCACAGCTCATTGATGCGGCCAAAGCCAAATTATAGATTGTTGGAAAAATACATTGATGAATGTGTAGGTCTGCGGGCTTACACATTTATTTTTTGAGTTTTTTTTATAGGGAAAAAGCCGTATTTTTGGACTTTCATTCAAAAACGACATTTATTCAACATATACCTCAAAATACTTTATTGTTGTGGAGAAGATTAGGTTAGAAATATTGGGACTTTCCTCAAGCCAATCGCAGTCAGGCTCTTTCGCCTTGGTATTGGGTGAAAAGTCCGGAAACCGCCGGCTGCCTATTATTATTGGAATGTTTGAGGCACAGGCCATTGCCATTCAGATTGAACGCATCACGCCTAATCGCCCAATGACGCACGACCTTTTTCGCTCCTTTTCTGATAATTTCGGAATTAAAGTAACAGAAATAGTGATTTCAGACTTGCGCGAAGGTGTATTTTATGCCAAGCTCGTATGCAGCGACGGCATCAAATGGTCTGAGGTAGATGCGCGCCCCTCTGATGCCATCGCCATTGCCCTACGTTTTAATGCCCCCATCTACACCTACGAAAATGTACTTTCGGAAGCAGGTATCGTACTTACCGACGAAGACGGCGAAGAGGAAGAAGAAGAACTCGCACCCACAGCGCAAGGAGGCGACTCCTTCAAAAACTACTCTGCCGAACAACTCCAAGGCCTTCTCAACGAAGCGCTTGAGCAAGAAGACTATGAGCGTGCTGCCAAAATACGAGATGAACTCAATAAAAGAAACTGATACTTCCACAAACGGCTTTAAGAGAAATCTGTAAGCCGTTTGTATTTTAAGACTTGCGCGGGTACAAAACCATAAGCAGCTGATATGGGTTTTCATGATTTAGGCTCAAAAATTGTAAAAAGATTGCAAAACTTAGTGTTCTTCCTATGAAACATATCCTCTTTATTTTTGCTTTTTCCATAGTTTTGGGGAAGGCAAGCGCTCAAAGACTTTCCGATAGCTATTGGCATCAAGGCTATATCTTGACCGACACCGACGAAAAGCTGGAAGGTAAACTCAAGTACGACCTCGAAACAGAAGTGGTACAGCTCGATATGAAGATTTTTGTAAAGACTTACAGCGCCCGCAGTATCAAAATGTTTGAGTTTGGAGATGCCCGCTACAAAGTGCGCCGCCGCTTTATGGTGTTGCCCTTTACCAAAAATCCTAATTCCGACTACGAATCGCCCACTTTCTTTGAGTTGGTACAAGAAGGCGAAAAACTCACCCTCCTCTCGCGCGAGAAGCTGGTGATACAAACTGCCATGAATCCCAATCCTTGGGCGATTAGCCCCGTAATGACGTACAGCCAAATCCAATACGATTTCTTCTTTTTATACCCCAACGGGCGTATTCTCTACTTCAAAGGCAATCGCAGCGACTTGGCCAAAGCCCTCAACGACAGTGATGGCCGCATCCAGAAATTTATCAAGAAGAATCGCCTTCGTACCGATAACAAAGGCGATTTGGCCAAAATTGTACAGTATTATAATTCAACAAACTAAACCCTGATTCAACCTTTCTCGAAACTATGTCGAAGCCGCTGATACTCATCTCCAACGATGATGGAATTACCTCCAAGGGTATTCATACCTTGGTGCAGATTATGAAAGAAATAGGCGAAGTGGTAGTGGTAGCCCCCGACAGTCCGCAGTCGGGTATGGGGCATGCCATTACGGTAGGTGATATGCTCCGCCTAAATCGCTCTTTTATTTTTGAAGATATTGTGGCCTATGAGTGCTCAGGTACGCCTGCCGACTGTGTGAAGCTGGCCAAGCACCATGTCCTCAAAGAGCGCCAGCCTGACTTGGTGGTGAGTGGTATCAACCATGGCAGCAACTCCTCGGTGAGTGTGCTCTACTCTGGTACGATGTCGGCAGCTATTGAGGCGGCCATCGAAGGGCTTCCGGCCATCGGTTTTTCGCTTTGCGACTATGCCCACGATGCCGATTTCTCACACATCCACGATTGGATACGTAAAATCACTTTGGAGGCTTTGCAAAATGGAATACCCCGCAATACTGCACTCAATGTGAATTTTCCGGCCATTACCCAAGGCAAGATTGAAGGCATCAAAATATGCCGCCAAGCCAAGGCACGTTGGCAAGAAAACTTCGACGAGCGCAAAGACCCCTACGGCAGAAAATACTACTGGCTGGTGGGCGATTTTATCAATGAAGATGCCGGAACCGATACCGATGTATGGGCTTTGGAGCGGAATTATATCTCCGTAGTGCCTTGCCGCTTCGATATGACGGCCTACGAGTCGCTGCAAGAGCTGAACCAATGGAATTGGGCACAATAGCCTCTTTTACAGGCACTAAGCAAAGAAAAGCTCCACGACACAGTGCGTGGAGCTTTTCTTTGTATTTTTCTTTTGAAGATGTTTTATTTCTTCATCGCCTTGTCTATCGCAAACACGATATGCTCACGGTGGGCACGTGTGGCGGTATCACTGCCTTTGTTTACCAAAAGATTTCTCTTAATTTGGTTCAGTTGGAACAAAGCAATGGAGCGTGCCGGATAAGCCAAGGAGGTAGGACCTGCCAAACCTGCCGCAGCTACCAAACGATTCACATATTCTATTTGTAGGTTTTGACGGAAGCCATTTACGCTGCCCATCATATCCTCTTTGAAGATTGCATCGGTCAGTTCGCCCATCATCTCTGGCAATTTGTATTGGTTGCCGTACAGCTCGCTGTCCAAGATGCGCTGCAAAGTAGCCGGATGCAACAAGTGGTTGAGTACATCGCGATGGATATTGAGGATGCGGTCGTGGATTTTGGGGTCTTCGCCTGCGCTAAAGAATCCAAAGCCACGGCGCTGCATTTGCAAGAAGCTATACAAATCAGCAGGAGTTTTGAGGGCATTAGGGCTGAAAACCAACTCATTGAGAGCCTTCATAGCACGCTTTTGGTCGGCATAGCTTACAGGTGTAAAAGGCTGAGTACCTCCCTGTTGCCCTACAAAAGCTCTGTCCACATATACCCCGCCAATGTAGCGAGAGATGGCACGAGCTGACTGTCCGGCCAAACCTGTAAGTACCAAGTAGCGGCTGCGCAATTCGTGGTAAGATTTTTCAGGATTCTGATTTACGAACTTATCTTTGAGCTTGCCAATCAGGTTGCTGGCCATTTTGATGCGCTCAGAGCCGTAGCTAATCATATCGCTTGAGAGGTCGTCTATCATCACTCTGGGGTCTATGGCCTTGCCTGCGGAGCGCATATCGTCAGCATCATTGCCAAAGGCCAATGCCGGCTCCGTAGAGCGCGTCAATACTTTTTTGAGGCGGGCGCTTTCGGCTTGTGGGCTGTCTAAAGTACCATAAGCAAACTCAATCGCCCAGAGGTCGTAAGGGCCGGGCTTGGTAGTGAAGTATTGCGACTGGCGGCTGCGGTCTAAAGCAATATGCGGCATGGGATAGTCCATCACTGAGCCGATGAGGCCTACCTTGGCTACGAGTTCTTTGTTGTTGAGGGCTTCGGGCGAGTGCAGTTGGCTGGCGCGCATATTGTGGTTGAGGCCGAGGGTATGCCCCATTTCGTGCAATACCAAGTAGTAGAGCGACTCTTCAACATATTTTTTCACTTCTATTTCGGGTGCATCCATCAGTTGTAAGGCAGTGCTGCCCAACAAGCTGGCGTGGTGCAGGTGGTGTCCCAAAGAGCAATATTGGTGCTGAAGATTTTTAGAAAACTCCTCAGCTTTGCTTTCGTCCCATACATCGCTGTACAAGGCCGCTTCGGCATATACTTTTTCCTGACGGAGGCGGTTGGTGATGAATACATATTCCAACATAATATCGGCACCGAGGATTTGTCCGGTACGGGGATTCACGAAGCTGGGGCCATAGCCACCGAAGGGTGGGTTGGGCGAGGAAGTCCAGCGCAGTACATTGTAGCGAATGTCTCCGGCATCCCAAGTGGCAGTATCAGGTTGTATTTTTATTTCGATGGCATTTTTGAAGCCTGCCTTTTCAAAAGCCTCGTTCCAAGCGAGTCCGGCTTTCATAATTACCTCTCTGAACTCCAGCGGGGTGGTATTTTCAATCCAAAATACGATAGGCTCTACCGGCTCGGAGAGGGCAGCGTTGGGGTCTTTCTTACGCAAGTTCCACTTATGTACAAAATCGCGGTAATTGGTGGCCTCGGTGCTGGTCATATCGTTTACCTCTGTGGTAAAGTAACCCACGCGTGGATCGTCGAAGGTAGGAACGAAGTCGTTTTGGGGCATTTCGATAAGGCTGTGCTGGAATTTTATTGTTACAAAGCGATTATCGGTAATGTCGTCGCCAGCACCTCCGGTAGGAGCAGGGTTATCGAAGCTGTATTCTACGACGATGTCGGAGTTTTTGGGGTAATTGTTCAGCGAGATGTATTTGGTTTTGTCTTTGCTGAGGTTGCCCAATTTAAAGCCTTGGTAAGTAGGAGGATAGACAGGCTTGATAGGGTGGAAGTCTTCGCTGAGGAATACCTTGTCCATTTTAATCAAGTACTCGCCTTTGGCTTTGTCTTCGGCTTCTATTTTTTCGACTACCAGCACGGCATCACTGATATTGGCTTTGGCGGCACGGCTCAGGGCATTGTTGGGGTCGAAGTAATAGCTGGTATTGGTACTTACAAACTCTATTTTGTCGAAGCTTTTGCGTACAGTAAAAACCTTATTACCTTTGAAGCTGCCTCGGTTGTGGCCTACGCTGGCCACACCGTCCACGCTATGGCTGTGGTAGATATACTCTTTGTCGAGCTGGTCTTGGCGAATGAGCATATACACGGAGCCATTGGCCTCGTCCATATACATTTCAAAAAGCCCCTTATACGCTTTGAGCTTTCCGGTAACACTGGCAATACTTTTGGGGCTGCTTGTAGCCGGTGTGGCAGCCGCGGCCTTGGCGGGTTCTTTTTTCTTTTTCTTTTGGGCTTGGACTGCCGTCGTAAGGAGCAGCGCCATTGCCAAGAGCAAAGAGGAAAGTAGGATCTTTCTCATGAGGGAATGGTAAATTAAGTGTAAAGAAGCATTTAAAAATTAATGACTTGTGCTGTAAATAACTGCCAAAAGGGTTTTTTATTGTGGAGAAGCCACAAAAGTCAGCATTGTGTATTTGATATTATCGGCCAAAGCCCTATTTGGAGGCTTTTAGATACTTACTGCTGCTTTGATGGCCGGATAGGGGTCGTAGTTTTCTAAATGAAAATCTTCGTAGCGAAAGGCAAAAATATCTTTCACCTCAGGGTTGAGGCGCATTTGTGGCAGGGGGCGCGGCGTGCGCGAGAGTTGGAGGCGCGCTTGCTCCAAATGGTTGAGATAGAGGTGCGTGTCGCCGCCCGTCCAGATAAATTCTCCTGCCTCCAGTCCGCATACCTGCGCCACCATCATCGAGAGCAAGGCATAAGAAGCAATATTGAAAGGTACGCCCAAGAAGGTGTCGGCAGAGCGTTGGTAGAGCTGGCAAGAGAGTTTGCCTTCGGCTACATAAAACTGAAAGAGTACGTGGCAAGGCATCAGCGCCATTTCGGAGAGTTGGCCTACGTTCCAAGCGCTTATGAGCAGGCGGCGCGAGTCGGGATTGCTCTTGATTTGGGCTATCAGCTCCGAGAGTTGGTCTATGCTGCTGCCATCGGCCTTGGGCCAAGAGCGCCACTGCTTGCCATATACAGGCCCCAAATTGCCCTCGGCATCTGCCCATTCGTCCCAAATGCTTACCCCATTTGCTTTGAGATAGGCGATGTTGGTATCGCCTTGCAAAAACCAAAGCAACTCGTGGATAATAGACTTGAGGTGCAGCTTTTTGGTCGTAACCAAGGGGAAGCCCTCTTGCAGATTGAAGCGCATCTGATAGCCGAAAATGCTGAGTGTGCCGGTGCCGGTGCGGTCACTTTTTTGCACACCTTTTTCTAAAATATGGGCGAGGAGTTCGTGATAGGCTTGCATAGATTTGGGAAAATAGAGATGAACAAAGATAAATTAAAATTATTTTTTGAGGGATATTTTTTGATTTTTTTACAAATTTGTAAATCATTCCAAACACCCCTTCTTGTGCTTTTACGCTTTTTGCTTTTACCTTTTGCGGGTTTGTACGCACTGATTACCCACATACGCAATTGGGCCTATCAAAAGGCTTGGCTGAAAAGCACGTCCTTCGACCTCCCCCTGATCAATGTAGGCAACTTGCGTGTGGGCGGTACGGGCAAAACGCCCCATATCGAGTACCTGATACGCCTTTTGGGGCAGCAGTACCGCTTGGCTACCCTGAGCCGAGGCTACGGGCGGCACAGCCGAGGCTTTGTATTGGCCGAGGAGGCTACAGAAGTGGGGGCATTGGGAGATGAACCCATGCAGTTTTTCTTGAAGTTTGCTCCGCATATCCAAGTAGCTGTATGCGAAGACAGGGTGGAGGGCGTGCGCCGCTTGCGGGCTTTGTATCCCGACGTACAAATGATTTTGTTGGACGATGCCTTTCAGCACCGTGCTGTCCGCGCCAAAGTCAATATCTTACTTACTGATTATCGTCGCCCTTTTTACAAAGATTGGCCACTGCCCGCCGGAAGGCTGCGCGAACCTGCGGCGGGCGCGCGGCGTGCCGATATAGTGATTGTGAGCAAATGCCCGCCGGAGCTTTCTGTAGAAGAGCGCGTAAATATCAAAAAACAGATTGCCAAATATCTGAGAGCGGGCGTAGAAGTATATTTTTCGATGATTCGCTATGCTGCCCCACGCCGCTACGACCAGCACCCTTCCGACCGCCACAACCTGCACAAGTGCCTTGTAGTATCGGGTATTGCCCAGCCCCAGCAATTGGAAAAAGACCTGCAACAGCACTACGAAGTACTGCGCCACTTTGTATTTCGCGACCACCACCATTACCGCTCGCAAGAGGTAGCAGAGATAGAGCAGTATTACCACAGCTTGCAAGACGAAGAAGTGGTGATTTTGACTACCGAAAAGGACTTTGTGAAGCTGCAAGCCTTGCTCAGCCCTGCCCAAAAAGCTTATTGGTACTACCTCCCTATTGAAATTGATTTTATCGACGAAAGCATAGAAGCCGAGGTGCGTCGCTTGCTGGCTTTGTAACAAAAGAGGATAATTCATCAAAAAACGAAGAAAAAACAGCACTTTTAGCACGCTTTTGGTATATTTGCTTAAAGCAAAAAGAATTCTCCCTAAAACTATTTTATCACATGCTCAAAAAGTGGATAATGGCCATTGCGCCTACAATTGCCCTGCTCGCCATTTCTCTCCAAGAAGTAAACCTGCCACAGGCGGAGCGTGCCATCAGCTATCCATACAATTATCTTTTGCAAGAAAAATGGGTGGACAGCGTGTATCAGGCCATGAGCTTGGAGGCGCGTATCGCCCAAACGATGATGGTGGCGGCTTATTCCAACAAAGAAGAAGAACATTATCAGGAGATTGAATCTTTTGTAAAGACGTATAAAATAGGCGGACTGATATTTTTTCAAGGCAATCCTGCCCAGCAAGCCTGCCTTACCAATCGCTATCAGGCTGTTGCCGACCTGCCTTTGTGGGTGGGCATGGATGCCGAATGGGGCTTGGGAATGCGCTTAGACAGCACTGTGGCCTATCCTCGCCAAATGCTTTTGGCCGCCCAAGCCGAAGACAGCCTCATTTACCAGATGGGCGCACAGATAGCCGAACAATGCAAAATGCTGGGTGTACATATCAATTTTGCTCCGGTAATAGACGTAAACAGCAATCCCAAAAATCCTGTAATCGGCAGTCGTGCTTTTGGCGACCAACAAGCCGAGGTAACGCGCCGCGCCTTGCTTTATATGAAAGGTATGCAAGACCATGGCCTTTTGGCCAATGCCAAGCACTTTCCCGGCCACGGCGATACCGATGTGGACTCGCACAATGAGCTGCCCATCATTACCAAAAGCAAGAAAAAAATAGAAGCTGAAGACCTGCCGCCCTTCAAAGCGCTCTTTGCCGCCGGAGTAGCCAGCGTGATGGTGGGGCATATTCAGGTAAAAGCTTATGAAAAGAAGAAAAACACGCCTGCTACCATCTCGAAGGCCATCGTAACAGACCTGCTCCAAAAAGAAATGGGCTACCAAGGGCTGATATTTACGGATGCACTCAATATGAAAGGGATTAGCAACTTCTACGCCTCGGGCGACATAGAGCTGCGTGCTTTGCAAGCTGGCAACGATGTACTGCTCTTTCCTACCGATGTACCCAAAGCGATTGAGGTAATCAAAAATGCCATCGCCCAAGGTGCTTTTTCGGAAGAAGCCTTGGCCAAAAGTGTCAAGAAAGTCTTGCGCGCCAAGTACCAATTAGGCTTGCAAAAAAAGCCTGTTATCAATTTGGCAAAGCTTACCGAGCGCCTCAACCACGGCAAGTATTGGGCGCTGTCGGAGCGCTTGTTCAAAAATGCCATTACACTTTTGGAAAATCAAGACCAGCTGCTGCCTTTCAAAGATGTGGCAGCGCCTTATACCTGCCTTCAGATAGGGGAAGAAAATATAGATGTTTTCAAAGAATCCCTTGGCCTTTATGCCGAAGTGGAGCATCGTAGCCTTTTGCCCAAAGATTATAAAAACAAAGCAATGTATGCCCAATTGCTCAAGGATTTAGAAAACAAGACCGTCTTGTTGGCGCTTACAGGACTAAGCCCCAAAGAGAAAAACTTTGGCTTGGATAAAGAAACTCTCAAGTTTATTGAAAAACTACAAAAACAAAGCAAGGTTACGGCGCTTGTTTTTGCCTCGCCTTATGCCCTCAAAGACTTGAAAAAAGTCAGAAACCTGCTTTGTACCTACCACTTCAACGAGCATACCCAGCGTGCACTGCCGCAGCTGCTCTTTGGGGCGGCACCGTTTCGAGGGAAATTGCCCGTAGAAATAGATAAGAAGCTATGGCCAAGAGGTCATGGACTGAACACACAACCTTTGCAGCGCTTTCAATACAGCAGCCCCGAAGCGGCGCAGCTCGATTCTGAAAAAATGAAAAATATAGATGCCCTCATGCAAGAGGCCATTGCCAAAAAAATGACCCCCGGCGCACAAATTCTCGTAGCCCGCAAAGGCCATGTGGTATGGCACAAGGCTTATGGCTACCACAGCTACGACAAAAAAGAGCCTGTAAGCTTAGAAAGTATTTACGATATTGCCTCGGTGAGCAAGGTGGCTGCCACCTTGCAGGCCATTATGTACCTCTATGAGCAAGGCAAGTTAGACCTCGGCAAAAAGGCCTCGGAGTACCTGCCCGATATGGAAAAATCGAATAAAAAAGATGCTACCGTACAAGACATCCTGCTGCACCAAGCAGGCTTTACGGCCTTTATCCCTTATTGGCAAAAAACGATGAACAAGGGCAAGCACGACCCCAAATACTACCAAAGCAGCCCTTCGGCAGAGTTTCCGCACCAAGTAGGCAAAAACCTCTACGCACGCGCCGATATGGAAGCGTGGATGTGGCAAGAGAGCCTGCAATCGCCACTCAATAAAGCCGTGAAAGGCAAATACGCTTATACATACAGCGATTTGAGCTTTTATACCCTCAAAAGGATTGCCGATGCCTTGCTGCCCAAAAAGTTTGAGGATTTTTTGCAGGAAGACGTATATCATTCACTTGGTATCAAAACCTTGGGATACAATCCGCTTCGGCAGTACCCTCTGAGCCGTATTGTACCCACCGAAGAAGACAAAACTTTTCGTAAATCATTGGTACATGGCACTGTACACGACCAAGGTGCTGCCATGCAAGGCGGCATAGCAGGCCACGCCGGCCTCTTTGGCAATGCCCACGACTTGGCCAAGCTCATGCAAATGAACCTGCAAGGCGGGCAATATGGGGGCAAGCGTTATTTACAAGAAGCTACCTTGCAGCGTTTTACAGCTCAGTCCGATGCCAATAACTACCGAGGTTTGGGTTGGGACAAAGTCCCGCAAGGAAAAGTATATGGCTATATCCCCTCTTATGCCTCCGAAAGTTCCTTTGGGCATTCGGGCTTTACGGGTACTTTGGTATGGCTCGATCCACAATACGAGTTGCTGATTGTGATACTCGCAAATCGGGTGCACCCCGATGCCACCAACGAAAAGTGGATAAAAGAGCACATGCGTCGTAAAATAGGGGATGTAGTCTATGAGGCGATGCTCGATCAAAGCCTCCGAAAGCCTAAATAGTATCTATATAAAAAATACAAAATATCTGATTTTATCTTTTGCGAAATGTTTTTTTTTGCATCTTTGCATAGAAATTAATCAAAATAATTCATTGTATCATATTTCAATTTAAAAACGGAGGTAATTATTAGTAGAGATAGAAGACCTATGATGAGAGGCAAGCAAGAAGAGCCTTTCAAAATTAATGAACGCATCAAAGCGCTTCAAGTGCGCCTCGTAGGAGAAAATATAGAACAAGGCGTGTACGATACCAGAAAAGCATTGAGTATTGCACAAGAGCAAGGTCTCGACTTGGTGGAAATATCCCCCAATGCCGAACCTCCCGTGTGCCGCATCGTAGATTATTCAAAGTTTAAATACGAGCATAAGAAAAAGCAAAAGGAACTTAAGGCCAAAGCACAGAAAGTAGTAGTAAAAGAGATTCGTTTCGGCCCCAATACCGATGATCACGACTTTAACTTTAAGCTCAAGCACGCAGAGGGTTTTCTAAAAGAAGGTGCCAAAGTAAGGGCTTATGTGCATTTTGTGGGGAGGAGTATCGTGTTTAAAGAGCGTGGAGAAGCCCTGCTGCTGAAATTTATACAAGACTTAGATGAGTTTGGCAAAGTAGAACAACTGCCTCGTTTAGAGGGTAAAAGAATGTTTGTGATTATTACGCCCAAAGTGGGCAAAAAATAATTTGCAAAAATATTTGGAGCTTCTCTGCAAATAGCTTAGTATTGCAATCCCAAATACGGAGTGGTAGTTCAGCTGGTTAGAATGCCTGTCCCGATACCTCGGGAAGGTCGCCAGTCTCCATTTGGAGATATAAAAATACGGAGTGGTAGTTCAGCTGGTTAGAATGCCTGCCTGTCACGCAGGAGGTCGCGGGTTCGAGTCCCGTCCATTCCGCAGACCCCAAGTTTGAAGCTTGGGGTTTTTTGTTATATTAAGCTTGGAGCTGCTTAGAATGCCTGTCCCGACATGTCGGGAAGGTCGCGGGTTCGAGTCCCGTCCATTTTGCAGACCTCAAGTTTAGAGCTTGGGGCTTTTTGTTATGGAGTGTTTTGTATATATCTTGGAGTCTGAGATGGACGCAACCTATTATGTAGGGGTTTCGGAAGACCCTTTGAAAAGGCTGGAAAAGCACAACCTACCCCATAAAGGTTTTACAGGTCGGAAACAGCCTTGGAAGATTGTTTACGTAGAGCAACACTCTAATAGGTCGGAAGCACTGAAGCGTGAGAAATTTATAAAGGCTCAGAAAAGCCGTTCCTTTATCCAGAGTCTTATTAAGCGCGGCTTCAAATAATGATCCTTGTAAGTTGGTTAGAATGCCTGTCCCGACATGTCGGGAAGGTCGCGGGTTCGAGTCCCGTCCATT
>DAIQNQ010000047.1:11384-18797 GCA_036788275.1 Thermonemataceae bacterium | reverse complement strand
CTTTTACACCAACATACGGATAGGGTCTTCGAGGTTGGCTTTGAGGGTTTGGAGGAAAGCCGCGCCGAGGGCACCATCTACTACGCGGTGGTCGCAAGAGAGCGTTACCTTCATCACGTTGCCGATGGTCAGTTGTCCATCTTTTACAATGGCTGTTTCCTTGATACCGCCCACGGCCAAGATGCAGGCATCGGGCGGATTGATAATGGCCGTAAACTCATCAATGCCAAACATCCCCAAATTAGAAATCGTGAAGGTATTGCCTTCCCAATCTTTGGGTTGGAGCTGTTTGTTTTTGGCTTTTTGACCAAGGTCTTTCACTTCGGCGGCAATCTGCGAGAGCGGCTTCATATCGGCAAAGCGCACCACAGGCACGAGCAGCCCTTCGTCCACGGCCACGGCCACGCCGATATGCACGTGGTGGTTGTAGCGGATTTTATCGCCCAGCCAAGAGGAGTTCACTTTGGGGTGCTGCTTGAGGGCGGCGGCGGCGGCGCGAATCACCATATCGTTGAAGGAGATTTTCACAGGCGAAAACTCATTCATTTTCTTGCGAGCCTCCATCGCATTGTCCATCACGATTTCGATAGTGAGGTAGAAGTGCGGTGCCGAAAACTTGCTCTCTGCCAAGCGGCGGGCAATCGTCTTGCGCATTTGCGACAGCGCCACTTCCTCATAGCTTTCGCCGATAAAGTTGCTGCCTGTGCTTACAGGTGCGCTTTCTTTGCTGCTAATAGTGGTAGTAGCAGGCTGTGCTTGCGGCTGCGTGGCAGGCTTGTAGTTTTCGATGTCTTGCTTTACGATGCGTCCGCCATCCCCACTGCCTTTGATAAGGCTGAAGTCGTAACCCAGCTCAGAGGCCATTTTTTTGGCCAAAGGCGATATTTTCAGGCGGCCTTGCTCTTGGCTGCTGCCATTGCTGCTGGGGCTTGGGGCAATATTTTGTACTTGGGGAGTAGCTTCTTGGGGTTTTTCGGCAGGGCTGCTGGGGTTTTGGTCGGCTTGGAGCAGGGCTTTGTAATCGGCTCCGGCTTCACCTACTACATAGAGCACATCGTCCACAGCCACACTTCCTCCGGTTTCTACGCCGAGGTAGAGAATCGTGCCCGACTGGTAGGCTTCCAGCTCCATCACGGCCTTGTCGGTTTCTATTTCGGCCAAGAGCTCACCCGACTTCACGCTGTCGCCCACTTTTTTGTGCCAAGCCACTACCACGCCCTCGGTCATGGTATCGCTCATTTTGGGCATACGCTCTACGGTAGCCTTTATTTGGCTGATATCAATGGTGGCGGTGGCCGTAGTGGCTACGCTTTGGGGCTGGCTTTCTTGGGTGGCGGCTTTGGGGCTTTCGGCTTGGCCGCTTGGCTCGCCTTGGAGCAGGGCTTCGTAAGCCTCTCCGGCTTTGCCTACGATATACAACACACCGTCAATGGGTACGGCTTGGCCTTGTGCTACACCTATATATAAAATAGTACCACTCTCATACGCCTCTAAATCCATGGTGGCCTTGTCGGTTTCTACTTCGGCTACAATATCTCCTGACTTGATGGTATCGCCCACTTTTTTGTGCCAGGCAGCAATGACCCCTTCGGTCATGGTATCGCTCATTTTGGGCATTCTGACAATCTCAGCCATAATCAATTAAAAATATGAGTGTAAAATAAGGGTTGATAGTATGAGGTAAGATGCTTTCTGTAAATCTTCCTCAAAAATAAAGGGAATCTGGGTGTAATTCAAATTTATATTGAATTTCTACAAAAATATTCTCTTGCTGCCCCGCTTTCAAAAAAATCTTTCCGAAAACTTGTTTGTTTTTAAAAAGTGTGAGAGGTTTGGCATGCTGATGCTTTCTCAACCCTTATTTTAGCTTCGTTTTCATGAAAAAAGTATTGTTTATTGACCGTGATGGTACGCTCATTATAGAGCCTCCTCACGACTTTCAGATAGATTCTTTGGAAGATTTGGAGTTTTTGCCCCATGTGATTTCCGCCCTGCGCCGCATCGCCGAAGAGCTGGACTATGAGCTGGTGATGGTAACCAACCAAGACGGCCTCGGTACCGACTCGCTGCCCGAGGAGCACTTCTGGCCGCCCCACCACAAAATGCTCAAAATCTTCGAGGGCGAGCGTATCGTCTTCAAAGAGGTGCTGATAGACCGTACTTTTGAGCACGAAAATGCCCCTACCCGCAAGCCACGCACAGGCCTGCTCAAGCATTATCTCGACAATCCTGCGTATGATTTGGCCAATTCTTTTGTGATTGGCGACCGCCTAAGTGATGCACAGCTGGCCAAAAATCTGGGCGCACAAGCCATCTTAATTTCGGCAGAGGCCGCCAAAGTAGCCGACTGGCAGCAAGACCAAAGCCAACTGGCTGCCGACTATCCGCTGGCATTGGTAGCGGCAGATTGGTACCAAATCTACGAACACCTCAAAGGCCAAGGCACGCGCAGCGCCCAAGTACATCGCCAAACCAAAGAGACCGATATTTTTGTCAAAATCCATTTAGATGGCAGCGGCAAGCACCGCCTGCATACGGGCATTGGCTTTTTCGACCACATGTTGGAGCAACTGGCACGCCACGCCCGCCTCGACTTGGAGGTGCAGGTAAAAGGCGACCTCCACATAGACGAGCACCAC
The DNA here is from genome assembly GCA_036788275.1 of Thermonemataceae bacterium. Taxonomy (GTDB): domain Bacteria; phylum Bacteroidota; class Bacteroidia; order Cytophagales; family Thermonemataceae; genus DAIQNQ01. The sequence continues at coordinate 16,158 of DAIQNQ010000047.1, read as the reverse complement.
ACCATCGAAGATACCGCCTTGGCTTTGGGCGAGGCCTTCCTGAAGGCCATGGGCGACAAACGTGGTATGGAGCGCTACGGACACAGTATTTTGCCAATGGACGAGGCGCTGGCACAAGTGGCCATTGACTTCTCCGGCAGGCCTTGGCTGGTATGGCAGGCCGATTTCAAAAGAGAAAAGGTAGGAGGCATGCCTACGGAGATGTTTGAGCATTTCTTCAAGTCTTTCTCTGATACCGCCAAGTGCAACCTCAACATACAAGTAAGTGGCCGCAATGAGCACCACCTTATCGAAGCCATCTTCAAGGCTTGGGCAAAGGCGATTCGGATGGCGCTGCGCATAGACACATCACACATGGAGATTCCCAGCACCAAAGGAGTGCTCTGAGATTTTTAAGAGTTGCTTTTATCAGGAGAAAATATTTTGAAGATGTGGAATAGACGAAAAAATATGTTACTTTCACCATCAAAATAACCCGATACCATTATTGAATACTGCTACATGCTACCACAAAGCCAAGATTTAGTGCAAATCATCTTTCCGGCCAAAGTGCAAGGCAAGGTGCTGGACGACTTCCTCGAAGAGGGCTGGTTTCGGAATTGCAGCAGTATGTACCGCTCCAAAATCATTTGTTTGGATGCCGAAATCTCCTCCATCGTCAATATTCGGCTGCCTTTAGAAGGCTACCAATATCCCAAGCGCTTGGCCAAGCTTTTCAGAAAGCACCAAGAGCGCTTCCGTGTAAGAATCGGCAAGATGCAGATTGACGATACCAAAGAAGCCCTTTACAAAGCACATGGCAACCGCTTCAAAGGCTATGTATTTGAGTCTTTGAAAGATTATATGCACGATGTAGAAGAGCAAAGCAGGGTCTTCGATACCTTGGAGGTAGCCGTATATGATGGCAAGGAACTGGTCGCCTTTTCTTTTTTTGACATCGGGCATCGAAGCGTAGCAACCATTTTGGGGGTATATCGGCAAGACTACAAGCATTATAGTCTGGGGATATTCACCATGCTGCTCGAAATAGAACATGCCATAGAAGCAGGCAAGGCCTATTACTATCCGGGCTATGTATTTCATCAGCCTTCGGTATTCGATTATAAGCTGCGCCTCGGCGATTTTGAGTATTTCAATTGGAAGCAATGGCAGCCCTACAGCAAGCGCATTCACGAGCGCTGGCTCTCCGAGGAGCTGTACCACGCACATGCCATTCTCAAAAAAGCACTCGATATGGCAGATATCCGCTACCAAGAGTTTTTCTATGTACTCTATTCGATGGGCTACATGGTAAGCAGTGTATATCAGTGTTTTCGAGAGCTTTATTTTTTGGAGTTGTACGATTATCCTATGCAGCTCCCCGCCGATAGCCTTTGCGTGGCGGCGTATTTGCCTACGGAGCGTCGGTTTGCCCTCTACGAGCTGACGCTGCATCCTTTTTCTTTTTTGATGGAGCTGCCCGATACAAAGCTGCACCATCCCGAAAAACATTTCACCGAGCCGCTCTGTTATCGAAGTACACTTTTTGAAAGTGAAAGTGCCTTAGAATTAGCACTTTTTCTGAAAGGAGGCAATCCCTCACCATCCATTCCTAAAGATGCAATATGACAACACTTGAAAATAAAATTGTATTGATTACAGGAGCTACTGCCGGCATCGGCAAAGAAACTGCTCTCGCCTTGGCCAAACAAAAAGCCCACCTGCTGCTGCCCGTCCGAAACATCGAAAAGGGCAGGGCACTGCAAGCCGAAATCGCCCAAAAAACAGGCCATCGCCTCGTCAATCTTTTAGAATGTGATTTGGCTTCTTTGGCATCGGTGGCGCGTATGGCTGCCGAGGTACAAAGCAAATACCAGCGCTTGGATATTTTGATTAACAATGCGGGCGTATGGGAACCGCAACGCAAATACTCTCAAGACAAGATAGAGCTTACTTGGGCGGTAAACCATTTAGCGCCTTTTTTGCTCACCAATTTGCTGCTGCCCATGCTCAAGCAGTCGGCTCCGGCGCGCATTATTAATGTGGCTTCCGACCTGCACCAAGGCGAAATACAGTTCGACGACCCGGAGTTTAAGAAAAGCTATGAGCTGCGTGGTATGCCCGCCTATCGCCAGTCGAAGTTGGCCAATATTCTTTTTACCAGAGCACTCGCCAAGCGCTTGGAAGGCAGCGGCGTAACGGCCAACTGCCTGATGCCCGGCTTTATCGCCAGCGATTTGTTTAGAGATATGAACTTCCTGATGCGCGGCTTTATTTCGCTGGTGGCCAAGTCGCCTCGCCAAGGAGCTGCCACTACGGTATATTTGGCCACTTCCGATGAGGTGGCGCAGGTATCGGGCGAATATTTCAAAGATAAAAAAAGAGCCACTTCCTCGCACCAGTCCAAAAACATGGAGAGTGCCGAGCGCCTCTGGGAGCTGAGTAGGGAATATGTGAAAGATTTTATCTAAACAAGTATGCTAACACTCTCCAAAAAATACCCTTACAAGCGAGCCTTTATTACCGGAGCGGCCTCCGGCTTGGGCTTGGCGCTTTGCAAAGCCTTGGCCGCTGAGGGCTGGGTATTGGGCATGGCCGATTTGGACTTTGATGGTCTCCAAAAAGCTGCCGCCGAAGTAGAGAGTTTGGGCGGGCAAGCCTTGGTATTTGAGTTGGATGTAGCCGACAAGGAAGCATACCGAGAAGTAGCCAACGAATACCTCCGTATGGTGAGCGGCATAGACTTGCTCATCAACAATGCGGGCGTAGGCGATGGCGGTTTTTTTGAAGAATACAGCTTAGAAAACTGGGAGTGGCTGCTGTCTATCAACCTGATGGGCGTAATACACGGCTGCCACTTTTTTTTACCTATGCTCAAGCAGCAGGGCAAGGGCTGTATCGTGAATACGGCCAGTGCGGCGGCCATTGCTTGTGCCCCACAGATGGCCGCTTACAATACCAGCAAGGCGGCGGTAGTAGCCATTTCCGAAAGCCTGTACAGCGAGTTAGTGCCTTTTGGCATTGCTGTATCGGTATTGCAGCCTTGGTTTTTTCAAACCAATATCGCCCAAGCAGCCCGCGGGGGAGCAGCCATCAAAAAAACTACCCAAAAGCTGATAGATGCCTCCGGCCTGTCGGCAGAAAAGGTGGCCGACGAAGTGCTGCGGCGTGTAGGTAAAGGAGAATTGTATGTGATACTGCCTGCCAAAGCCCGCAAAATGTGGTGGCTCAAGCGTTTGGCACCTACTTGGTTTCGTAAACAAATGAGCGCCTTGGCCAAAAAAGTAATGCCTCAAAATTAAGCAAGAGCTTTTGCAAGAGGCAATTGTATCGAGAAGCGCAGGCCTCCCTCGCTGATAGCCTCTACATGTATCTCTCCACCCAGCTTTTCCACCGATTTTTTTACAATATACAAGCCCAAGCCATTGCCTTGCGATTTTTCGGAGCCTCTGAAAAACATCTCAAAAAGTCTTGTCCTAACCACCGCCTCTACGGGCATGCCGCCTTCTTGCTCAAAGACAAGCTGCAAATGCTGGTCTTCGGGAGCTGCCAGAATATGCAAAGTGCTTTTTGGAGCATGGGGGTTGCGAAATACCATAGTATTTTCGATGAGGTTGTAGAAGATGATACGCAGAAAGTAGGCATCGCTAAAGAAGTGCAGATTTTCGGAAAAGTGCGCTTGGATATCAAACTGCTCGGAGGCAAGCGTAGGCGGCAGCTCTTGGAGGGCTTCGGTGAGTAAGCTTTTGAGCGACACCTCCGAGAGTTCCATCGCCTTGTGGGAGATGGCATTTACCATGAGTAGCTTAGAAAGCATGCGGCTGAGCTTGTGGGCAGTGTATTCTACTTTTTGGAAATAAAAGAGAATCTGCGGGTCTTGAGTGTCGAGTGCGGCAGCTTGTACCAAGCCCATGAGTGTGGCAAGCGGCCCTCGGAAGTCGTGGGAGGCGCGATACACAAAGAGGTCTAATTCCTGATTGGTCTGTTTGAGTTCTTCGTAAGCCTGTTGGAGGTGTTTGGTGCGCTCATTTACCACTTCTTCGAGATGATGGTTGAGGGCGCGGAGCTCTTCATTGGTGTTTTCTACCTCTTGTCGGGCGGTGGCGAGCTTGTCGCGCTGTTCAGCGATTTCCTCTTTCTGTTGGGTAAGAAGGTGATTGGCACGCAGATTCAGCTGGTATTCTCTGTAAAGCACGAAGGCGAAGATAAGAGCAGCCACCAAGCCGAGGATTACGAAGACGGTGATGTTGCGTTGGCGGCGCAGTTGATTGTCCAAGAGGAGATTTCTCTTTTCATTTTCGGCATTTTGAAAGCGTATTTGGAGCTGATTGATTTGCCGGTTTTTCTCGGAGTCGAAGAGGCTGTCTTTCAGAAAGCTGTATTTTTTATAATAGCTCAAAGATTTGTCGAAGGCTTGTCGGCGCTGAAACAACTCCGAAAAGAGCAAATACAATTCTTTCTCGGTATTTTTGGCATGTATCTCTTTGGCAATATCCAAGCTTTTTTGGAGATAGGCTTCAGCTTCTTCCAATTGCTTTTGGGCAAGGCTGATACCTGCCAATGCTTCATAAGAGCGTGCTACTTCGTACTGGTTGTCGGTGCGGAGGCGTATGCGCAGGGCTGCTTCGTGGTAGCGGGTGGCTTCTGCATAATCGCCCAACTCAAAGGCAATTTTGCCAAGCGCATAGAAGGAATAATTATTAAAATCTGAGTTTTGGAATCTGTTATTGATGCCGATAGCACGCTGATGATACTCTTTGGCTAAGTCATATTTACCCATTTCTACATATACATC
>DAIQNQ010000047.1:3782-11284 GCA_036788275.1 Thermonemataceae bacterium | reverse complement strand
AGCGTATCGCTTTGGGCGGCTTCTTCCTGCATTTGTACAAGCCTCAGCGGTAGGCTTTGTGCAAATGATTGAAAGTCGAGAAAAGTGAAAAGCGCAATCCAACAAAAAATATTCAGCGTGTATCTGTTCAAAAAAAAGTGCATAGTATTCGATATAATAGCGAAGAAAATACGTTGAGGGCGCTCTTTAGATTGTATTTTGTGCATAATATACACGCTCTTTTGTATCTTTACAAACTTATTTTTGTATTTTTATCAAAATCTTTTTTGCGAAACCTCTCTTGCTATGATGCTTGCCGAAGATGCTGTACTTTCCGAAAAAACGACCCTCTTTGTAGATGTGATTTTACCCTTGTCTATTCCCAAGCTTTTTACTTATCGTATCCCCTTCGAGCTGAATGAGTTGGTACAAACCGGCGCGCGCGTAGTGGTACAGTTTGGCAACAAAAAGGTATATACGGCCATTGTAGCCAATATTCACCAAAAACCGCCCCAACTCTACCAAGCCAAGTATATCTTGGACTTGCTCGACGAAGAACCTTTGGTAACTGCCCAGCAAATAGAGCTTTTCCGATGGATAGCCCAATACTATATGTGTACCATCGGCGAGGTGATGAATATAGCCTTGCCCTCCGGTTTGAAAATCAGCAGCCTGTCGAAAGTAGAGCTGAATCCCAATGCAGTATTGGAAGACTTGGACCTGAGCGAAAAGGAATACAAGTTGATAGAGATTCTTCAAGAAAAAAAGTCGCTTACCTACAACGAGGTGTCGGTATTGATGGAGGTCAAAAACATCTACCAACTCATCAAATCGCTCTCCCAAAAAGAGGCCATCATTGTATATGAAGAAATACAGGAGCGCTACCAGCCCAAAAAAGTGAAAAAAGTACGTCTTCGTCGCGAATATTTGGACAAGCCCGACTTAGAGCGCCTCTTCAAAGACTTGGAAGACAAAGCCCCCAAGCAGCTCGACGTGCTGCTGCTCTACCTGCGCAATGTGCCTGTATTTAGAGATTGGACACTCAATGACAAAGGTCTTGAAAGGAGTATTTTCAGTGCTTCCAAAAATATCTCCAATTCTTCGCTGAATACCCTTATCAAAAATGAGGTTTTTGAGGAGTTTGAAATCATTGTATCGCGCTTTGCTGATATTGCACCTGCCGACGACTACGAGCTGCAGCTCAGCGAATACCAGCAAGAAACGGTGCAGAAAATCATGCAGCTCTTTCAAGAAAAAGACACTGTGCTGCTACACGGTATCACGGGTTCGGGCAAAACGGAGGTGTATATAGACCTGATTCAGAAAGTATTGGCCGGAGGCTCGCAGGTATTGTACCTGCTGCCTGAAATCGCCCTTACTACTCAAATTGTGGCACGTTTGCGCAAGATATTCGGTGACAAAATCGGGGTGTATCACTCCAAATTTTCCGACAATGAGCGGGTAGAGGTCTGGAAAGGTGTGATTTCGGGGCGCTATCAGTTTGTGGTGGGCGTGCGCTCCTCTATTTTCTTGCCTTTCGACAATCTCGGCCTCCTCATCGTGGACGAGGAACACGAACCCTCTTACAAGCAAAGCGAGCCGGCTCCCCGCTACAATGCCCGCGACATGGCCATGGTCATCGCTGCCCAGCAACAGGCCAAAGTGCTGCTCGGCTCGGCCACGCCCTCCATCGAAAGCTACTTCAATGCCAATACGGGCAAGTATGGTTTAGTAAAAATGAATATCCGCTATCTTGGCGCACAGCTGCCCAACATAGAGCTGGTGGATATGAAAATAGAAAAAAAGCGAAAAACCCACAAGCAGAGCTTCTCTTCGGTACTTTTTGAAGGCATACAAGGCACTTTGGAGAAAAAAGAACAGGTGATTCTCTTCCAAAACCGCCGAGGCTATGCACCTTATATCCAATGTGGCGAATGTGCGTGGATTCCCAAATGCGGCAGCTGCAACGTGAGCCTTACCTACCACCAATACGCCAATGAGCTGCGCTGCCACTATTGCGGCTACAAAGAAAACCTGCTCTCGGCTTGCTTGGCTTGCGGCTCTACCAAGCTCAAGCCCATTGGCTACGGCACCGAAAAGCTTGAAGATGAAATGAAGCTCATTATGCCGCAGGCCAGAGTGGTGCGTATGGATTTGGATACTACCCGCCAGAAAAACAGCTACCAAACCATTATCAACGACTTTGAATCGGGCAATATTGATGTGCTCGTAGGTACACAAATGGTGAGCAAGGGCTTGGACTTTGACAAGGTGAGCTTGGTGGGAATTTTTGATGCCGACAGGCTGCTGTATTTTGCCGATTTTCGCTCGCATGAGCGCGCTTTTCAGTTGATTACCCAAGTGAGCGGTCGCGCAGGCCGTCGCCACCTCCAAGGACGCGTGATTATCCAAACCAACAATACGGAGCATCCTACGCTGATTAAAATTTTGCGCAACGACTACGAAGGCCTCTATCAAGAGGAAATCTTGGACAGAGAAAAGTACAACTACCCGCCGTACTCTCGCCTTATCAAGCTGATAGTGCGCCATCGAGAAAAGCCCGTGGTGAAAGAAGCGGCGCATACCCTTGCCGAACACCTGAAAGAACTCCTCGGCAAGCCCCGTGTGCTTGGCCCTGAGTCGCCGATCATAGACCGTATTCGCAATCAGTATATCAAGGTGATTATGATAAAAATAGAAAAAGAAAAAGTATCTTTGAAGCAGGTCAAAGAGAGTATCGCCCAAGAAGTGCAGCAAGTGGCACTCATGAAAAACTACAAAGGCGTACAAATAGTGATAGATGTGGATCCGGTATAAGTATTATCCAAAATTTTGTCAATCTCTTTTTATCTTTTAATGAATTTCCTTTATGAATTTGCATCAGCTCAATCCACAGGTATCAGTAGTATTAAGCGAAAAAATAGAGCATTTTGTGCAGCGTATTCTGATGTTTTCGCGCGAGAAGCTTCAGGCGATTTATTTGTATGGAGATGTTACAAGAGCCGATTTCAACTTAGAACACTCGCCCGTACAAGCGATGCTGGTGTTTCAGGAAGTGAGCACCGATTTGCTGGAGATACTTGCCCCTGCGGCGATGCAGGCGCACCAAGATTTTAAATTAGAATTGAAAATCTTGAGCCGCGAAGACCTGCATACCTCGGCAGATGTGTTTCCGATGGAGTTTTGTGAGGCCAAAGAAAAGCGCTTTTTGCTCTATGGCACACACCTGTTTCAAAATATGAGCATTTCACTCGAAGACCTGCGCCGCTCTTGCGAGCTGGAGCTGAAGCGAGAGCTTTTTCAGCTGAGAAATTACTTTGTGCTACATCTCAAAAGACCCAAAGATTTGCTTCAAAGAGTTTTGGACAGCCTGCCGGTACTATTGGGGCATTTGGACAGGGCTTTGTTTCTCAAAAGTGGCAAGTTTTGCAGCAGCAATGCTGAAATTATCGAAAAGAGCAGCGATATTTTTCGTATAGACCGCAAGCTGCTCCTGCGCTTGCAGCAGCTCAAAGAGGGGACTACTACCCTCAAAGACCCCGTAGAGCTTTTGCATTTGTACAACAAATACCTTTATGCCATTGCAAAAATGGCGCGCCTGATAGACAAATACGAGGTATATAGATAGTACCCCGAATTTATGACCAATGCAGTTACTATTTTTTAGTTTAGCAGATAAATGAGCAACATTATTGGACAGATAAGGCATTTTTGTAAAATACTTTTTTAAGAAGGCAGATGATTCGATATATACTATTTCTTTGTATTTTCTTTGTAGCGAATTTCGCTTCCGCGCAAATTTTTGTGAGCAATACCGGTACCGATAATGCCGCTTGCGGCGCAGCAGGCAGCCCTTGCGCCACCATTCAATTTGCCATAGACAAGGCCACCGCCGGAGATGTGATAGAAGTCCAAGCCGGTATCTATACAGGCTTCAATATCACCAAATCTCTCACCATCAATGGAGCGAATAGAGATATAGCGGGCTATAGCGGCAGCAGAGGGGCGGAGAGTACCATCACCTCCAATGTAGTGCTCAATACAGGCATCAATAACGTAAATTTGAACGGCTTGGCCATCAGATTAGAAAGTGCTGGACAAAGGATGTTTCTGGCCAATGGAAGTAGCAACATCAATATCCGTAACTGTTATTTGTTTGCCTTCGATATCAACACCTTTGATGTATTTGATGGCTTAAGATTTGTCGATTGCTCAAATATTGATATTCGCCTTAATCATTTTATTTATGCCATCAACGGAGTAGAACTTGTACGTTCCAGCAACGTCAATATCCAAGAAAATATTTTTGGAGATTTGCCCGGTTCTTTTTCTTTTGATGGCTTCTTATTTGGTTCTGCTTTGAACATTGCCGAAGGTTGCGGACAAATTATATTCAGAGAAAATTTTACGCTCAATATCTTTGGATTTATATCTTCAGAAGGAGTGGTAAAGGCACAAGTAGGTGCTGTAAGCCCTACCGTTCAAGGGCTTGTAGGGCCGTTGATGATTACTAATAATTGGTTGGACAATGGTTCAGGCACAAGTGCCTTAGAATTCTTTAATGGAGACGCTTCTATTAGTTATAACCCTAATCTGTTGGTATTCAGAGAGAATTTTCTCAGAAGTAGTGGTACAGCTATTTATACAGGAAATCAGACACCCACTGGCCCTTTAGATGTCAATGCTAATTTTTGGAGTACAGGTTTTGCCCCTGGGCAAGGCCCCGGCTCTTCGATTACGGGTATTTTAGCACCTGCTCCACAAACCAGCTCACCACTTATCAATTCTTTCGTGCATTTGTACCGTTATAGCAGCGACATAAGCTTGTATGGGGTGCAGGCCGATGAAAATCCGGCTTCGGTGGGTTTTCAATCCAATAGAAGGCTTACGGTAAATCTTGGATTCCCACAGTTTAGTACACTTCAACAAGGGGTAAATGCTGTACCCGTAGATGTACAAAACAGGTGGATATTGGAAGTGGGTTTTAACAATGTAAACAGCGTGAGCGAGCGCATAGAGATTACCAAGCCGATGATATTAGATGGCTTGGCTTCGCCGAATGGAGTAGATCCTCCTACCATCAACTCCACCATCACCTCTGCTAACGCCTCCTTTCCCGAAATTATCAAAATCACGGCTGATAGTGTAACGCTGCGCAATTTCTTTATCAACATCACCGATGCCAATGTGCTTACAGCGGTCAATTATGAGGGTGCCAACAATGGGCTGATAAGCAATAATGTGTTTGAAACAAGCCTTAATGAGGATTTTCGCTATATCGTCGTTAATAGCCAACAAACAGCCCCCTTTGAGCAAACAGATATAAGTATTCAAAATAATACCTTCAACAAAACGGGCGATGTGCGAGGGACAGCGCTGCTATTTCTGAATCAGAATAAAGGTGTGGGGGGAATGCCCAATCCGATTTTTGGAGACATTGCCTTGGCCAACAATATATTTCAGCAAAATTTCCAATACTTTATCCGCTTAGATGGCACAGTAGGGCAAGAGTTTGACCAAGCTTTTAGTATCCAAAATAATCAGTTTGCAGTGCCCACCCTCAAAGGCATTGTTGCCATGACCGAAGCGGAGTTATTTACTCTCGAAGACAAAATCGTGCATGCGATTGATGTAGCGAATACAGCATTTTTGGAGGCAGTTACGGGTCAGTATTTTATTACGCCCAATAGCTTCTTTGCACCTCAAAGTACCCAAGCCAGCTTGCAGCGCCCTATCGAATTGGCCACTGCCGGGCAGCTCATCAATATTCAGGGAGGCAGCTACGATGTGGCAGCCACACTCAACAAAGCCCTTGATTTTAAAATAGAAAATGCTGCTACGGCCAGCCTAAACGATTTTACTGTCAATTTCTCCGGCACACTCAGCGTCAATGGGAACTTGCGCATCGCCAATCGCTTGGCGCTTACCAATGGCTACATCAGTCATAGCGCGGGGATTTTCTCTTTTGCACCTACCTTTACTACCTTAGAGGGTGGCAACAACAACAGCTTTGTCAGAACTGCCCTGCGCTACGACCATACCGGCAATGCCAACCCCTTCGACATTACCTTTCCGGTAGGGAGCGGCACCGATGCTTATCGTCCTTTGCGCATCAGCGGGATGAACGGTACTGCTCTGCAAGTAACGGTGCGCACCAATAGCCCCAGAGCAGGCGGCGTAGGTGCTGATGATAATTTTGGTTGTGTAGATGCTTTCCCACGTTTTTGGGAGTTGCAAACTTCCGGCACTATCTCGCAGGCGGGCAATGTTACGCTCAACTATGGGGCAGGCGATGGCGTAAATGACCCCACCATTCCGGCACGTTTGCGCATAGGGCGCAGCGCTACCGAAGGGGGCGTATATGCAGCCCTTGCCACGGTTACGGCGGCTACTACCCAACCTGCCGGAAGCATTACGGCAGCCGCTACGGGCTTAGGTGCAAGCAATTTCCTGATAATCGGTACAGACCGCCCTCCCGCACCTCCACTCAACATCACAGGTTCTACTGATGTATGCGATGGACAAACTACCTCCTTGGCCATTACCAATCCGATACCTACTTTCAATTACTTTTGGTTTGATGCCGCCGACAACCAAATAGGCGCAGGCACTACCATCAATATTCCCAGCGCTTCGGTAGGGGGAGTGGGTGCTTCGGCAGTGTTTAAGGCGCGTTACGAAGATCCGGTAATCAACTGTCTCAGTGGAGAAAACAGCTTTACCATTACGGTAGTAGCACAACCTACGGCTACATTCAACTACTCAAGCAGTAATTTCTGCAAAGACAGCGATCCAAATCCAAGTCCTACCATTGCCAGTACAGGGGGAGCATTTACAGTGCAAAGCGGCACCGGCTTGGTGATAGATCCAGCTACCGGACAAATAGATTTGGCCGCCAGCCAACCCGGCAGCTACCTGATACGCTATACAGTGGGTGGAGGCGCCACGGGCTGTACCATAGAAAACAGCGAGCAAACAGTGGTAATAAGCAGCACCGCCACGGCCAGCATCAGTACCGATACACCTACTTTTGAGGATATTGTATATGTGTGCGCACCCGCTACGGTATCGCTTCGTGCCGAAGAAAGAGGCGACTACAACTACCAATGGCAACGCGACGGCGCAGACTTGCCCGGCGAGGAGGCTTCCACTTTGCAGACCAACGAGAGCGGCATTTACAGAGTGGTGATTAGCAATGGTTGCGGCAGTTTCTTTTCCAATACCATCGAGATTATCCAGACGACCCCTCCGCAAGTGAGTGTAGAGCCCAATGATATTCAGGCCAATTTGGGAGAGCAAATCAACCTACAAGCTACGGTAGCCAACCCCATTGGCAACGAAACCTTCGAGTGGTCGCCTGAGGAGGGTATCTCTGATGTGAATAGTCCAAATCCTGTACTTACAGCCTTGCAATCGGGTGTTTATACACTTACGGTGCGCTCCGGCGAAGGCTGCGAAACCATCGTTTCCATCAATATTTCTACCAACCAAGAGGTTTTTATTCCTACGGCTTTTTCGCCCAA
>DAIQNQ010000047.1:0-3682 GCA_036788275.1 Thermonemataceae bacterium | reverse complement strand
ATTGAGTTTGACGAATTGGGCGATAATTTCAAAAGGTACAATCTCAAAGTCATACATTGTAATGCCGATTGGACACGCTCCAACCTGAACGAGCTGGAATATATGGACGACTTCAATGAGCAGCCCATCAACGAATACCAATTTTCCTTCAATACCAAAGTGAAATATGTACATTATCGCGCGCGTCTGCCTCGTGTGAAGGTATCGGGTAATTACCTTCTCAAAGTTTATAGAAATGGTGTGGAAGCTGACTTGGTGCTTACACGCCGCTTTATTGTATATGAAAACCAAGTGAGCATCGCCCTTACGCCGGGCTTCTCCAACAGTCCCGCCGAGCGCCTCCAAAATCAACAGATAGACTTTACGGTAAGCTACAAGAACTTCAACATCGTCAATCCGCAAGAAGATGTAAAAGTATGCATCCGCCAAAACTACCGCTGGGACAATGCCATTACCCAATTGCGCCCTTTCACAATCAATGAATTTGATAAAATATTAGAATACACAGCCTTCAACAACGAAAACAACTTCAAAGGCCTCAACGAGTACCGCTATTTTGAGGCACAAAGTGTGCGGTTCTTGGGCTTCAATATGCGCCTGCTCGATGCCTCCGGCGACATTGTACAAAGCTACCTGAGTACCGACCGTCCACGCAACAGGCAGGCTTATCTGAAGGTGAAAGACTTCAACGGTGCTTTCCTAATCAATAATTTTGAGACAAGCAATGGCAGCACCGATGCCGATTATCTACAAGTACATTTTGCTTTGGAATCGCCTATGCTGCGCGAGGATGTGTATGTGGTAGGCAAATTTAATGAGTGGAAGCCCGATGCGCGCCACCGCTTGATGTACAACCAAGAAAAAAATATCTACGAAGGAAGTTTTTTGCTCAAGCAAGGGATTTATAACTATGCCTATGCCGTAGCCTCTTCGGAAGGCAAGCTCGACGAAGCTCGCCTTGAAAACAGCCACCAAGCGACTGAAAATATCTATGAGGTGATTCTCTACCACCGACCCATCGGCGTGCGCTACGACATGGTCATTGGCTATCGCTTGGTGCAAGTCAATCAATAGTTGTTTTTACCTGAATCGAACTTCACGGAGCTTCTTGGTGCAAAAGTACCATCGCTATACAGCTTTACACCATATTCGGGCATCAACTCACGTTTTGTGGGAGTATTGACGGCATCCACCATGCCATAGCCTTTGTGGGTGTAAGCGCCCAGCCCGCAATCAATGATAAACTGATGTACCAGTGGGTCGGCATACAAGGTGAAAGGAAAAGTATAGCCGCGCAGCTCTATCTTGCGGCTTCTGTCTTGGATGGTATAAATACGTGCAAATTTCTTGGAGCTTTCTTTAATTTTGGATAGATAGCTGTCGTCGGGTACTACCTGAAACTGATAAAAAGAGGCAATCTGTGCTGCACTGAACAAGCCTGATTGCTCGAGGCGCGTCATGGTAGCATCATAGATATAATCCGAAAAAGCATCGTCTGCCGGAAATACAAAGCGCTTGGCCATGCTGCTTTGCTGCTCGGGACTTACCAACACCAAGGGCGAGATGCACAGGTACTTGCTCTCATTGCCAAAATGCGGCATCAGCTCTCTTTCTACCATTTCGGGACGTAGCCAAAGCTCCCCAATTTGCAGGCTCTCTTGGCCAAATATTTTGTCCAAAAGATAGCGTATAAAAAGTTCGTTTTGGCTGGCCAGTACCAAGGTGATACGATTAGAATAAAAATGCAAGCCTTTTTTGCTTACTTGGGTTTGCCCCTTGAGGCCGGAAAAATTGTACAGCTGGAAGCTACGCAAGGAATCTTCAGCTCCTGATAGTAATGCTTTGAGCAGGTCAGCAATTAAGTGCTGATGGTGGAAAGGCACTACTCCTCCTTTGTTTTTGAGTTCAAATACGATTCTGACCCTCATTGCCTTTGTAAATTTTACAGAGTTTTATCGAAATATATCGTTGAGATTTTTTGAATGAATTTAATAAATCTTAATAGCCAACGAAGCGTACATTAAAATTGTTTTTAAAACTGTTGAGGACAATGAGGTGAAAGTAAAATACTTTGAAATATAAAGTTTAGATTGACAGTTGAGTGTTTTTCAAATTCTTTACTTTCGAGATGCTTCTTAGGCGAGTTTGGCAGCTTGCAGGCTTTCTTGATATACCTTCAGTACGCGCTCGCGGGCAAAGCGATGCTCCACGATAGGTTGAGGATAGTTGAACTCCTGAAACTCAGGCACCCATTTTTTGGTGTATTCCAACTGCGGGTCGAACTTTTTGCTTTGCTCATAAGGATTGAAAACCCTGAAATAAGGTGCGGCATCGCAGCCGGAGCTGGCCGCCCATTGCCAGCCGCCATTGTTGGAAGAAAGCTCAAAGTCGAGTAGTTTTTCGGCAAAAAAGCGCTCTCCCCAGCGCCAGTCAATCAGCAAATGTTTGGTAAGGAAGCTGGCCGTAATCATACGCAGGCGGTTGTGCATCAGCCCGGTGGCCAGCAGCTCGCGCATGCCGGCATCTACAATGGGGTAGCCGGTTTGGCCTTCGCACCAGCGCGCAAACTCTTCCTCATTGTTGCGCCAAGCGATATGGTCATAGTCTTTTTTGAAGGCACTCTGGGCGGCGTGGGGGAAGTTCCAGAGAATCATCATATAGAAATCTCTCCAAATAAGCTCATTCAGATAGCCTTCGCTCAGGCTTTGGGCACGAGCTGCCAGCTGCCGAATGCTAATTGTACCAAAGCGCAGGTGTACGCCAAGGCGCGATGTGCCCTCGCGTGCCGGAAACTCCCGCTCGCTTTTGTACTGTCGAATTAGTTGGTCGCTGGTACTATCGGAGGGGAAAAGGGTATCGGTAGCGGCAAAACCCATAGCTTCTAAGGCAATCAAGTCTTGGTCTTGGGCAAGGAGTTGGGTATTTTTGACAAAGTTTTGGAAAAAAGCTTGGGTATCGTAAGGCGCAAAGCTATCGGCTTGCAGTTGGGCTTTCCACTTGCGGCTATAAGGCGTAAATACCGTATAAACAGTGCCTTGATTGCTCAGTACCTCTTTCTTTTCAAAAATACATTGGTCTTTGAAAGTATGAAAGCCTACGCCTTTGGAGGCAAAAAAATCGGCCATCGATGTATCGCGTTGGCGAGCATAAGGCTCGTAGTCGTGGTTGGTATAAACGGCCTCGATAGGATAATCTTCCAAAAGCTTTTGCCAAACCTCCATCGGGCTGCCGTAGCGCACCACCATATCCGAATCCAATCCGGCCAGTTGCTTTTTGAGCTGCTGCAAGCGCTCGTGGATAAAATGCACGCGGCGGTCGTGGGGGCGGGGGAGCAGGTCTAAAATATCTTTGTCGAAAATAAACAAAGGCAAAACCTCTTGGCTTTGGCGTAGGGCTTGGTACAAGCCTGCATTATCTTCTAAGCGCAAATCGCGACGAAACCAAAAAACAATCATAGGAATAGAGTAAATAGCGAATCCAATATATTCTCTAACCACCGAAGCGGGCAGATGTTTTGAGAATGTACTTACAGGCCGAAAAAATGAATAGAGGCGGACTTTAGGCGGCGATGATGGTGGTTTTTACCACAAAGGGCACAAAGATTTTCACAAAGGGCACAAAGAACGTTTATTTCTTGAAAGTCAATTAGCAAAACGCTTGTGATTGTTTGGTTGAAGGATAG
>DAIQNQ010000046.1:16244-18859 GCA_036788275.1 Thermonemataceae bacterium | reverse complement strand
ATATACTCGAAGGCTACTTCCTAAAACTCGCCCTTACAGGCAAGTGGTCGCTCAGCGTGGGCGCTTCGCTGTTAGGCAGCAGGCCACCTATGCGCAGCGAGCCGGGCAAATAGGCTTTTTGGAGTGCTTGGTTGAAGAGGAGATAGTCTATACGGCGATTGGGCTGCCCCGCAGGATGCGAAAAAACCGCTTGTCCGGCCAGCGGGTCTGTCCAAGGCAGCAAGGCTTTTTTGTTGGTAATGCTTTGCAGTTCCTTGCTATCGGGCAGGGCGTTGAAGTCGCCCACGAGCAACATGCCCATCTTTTTATTGCTTTTTTGCAAGGCAGCCAATTGCTTTTGGAGCATTTCGAGTTGGCCCAAGCGTGTGGCCTCGTCTTCGACTTGGCGACCTGCCTTCAGGTGTACGCCTGTTACGAGTACTTTTTGGCGAGGGCTGAGCAGCACCTCTTGCGAAAAGAGGCGAGAGTTGATATTGATTTGCCTTTTGTCTTGGTTTTGAGCATCTTTCTGTCCGGGCAGCAGGCTGTAAATACTGCGATAGCCATAGCTGATGCCCAAGGGGTAGCGGCTCATGATTACCACATTCATATACCAATTCATACTCTCATTGCCTGCAAAAAACAAGTAGCCCATATCTTTCAAATGCTCTTCGGCAATGCTTTTCAGATACACAGCACTCTCAAACTCTTGTAGCACTACGATATCGGCATTGGCCTCGCGTAGGGCCTTTACCAAGAGTTTTACTTTCTGTGCTTGCTCTTCGGCTTTGGGAGCATCTTCGCGGCTGTTGTTGATGTAGGGATTGTCGTGCATATCTACAAAATGTTCTACATTCCAGCTCAACACCGTAAAAGTATCTTTTTGAGGAAAACGGTAGTTTTCGGGCCAGCTAAAACCCTCCGGGCTGCTGCTTTGCGCCCACAGCGACAGGCTACACAATACAAAAAAGAAAGTGGCAAAAATAGACTTCATAGTATTTTTTGGGATAAATATAGATACACTTCAGTGCATATCTGCAACATCAAGATTTGCTTAGAGAATCAATCTAAATAATAAAAACAAGCCGCCTGAGGTAACAATACATACTGGCAAGGTAAGCACCCAAGCGATGGCAATGCTGCGAATGGTAGCCGGTTGGAGGTTCTTTACGCCATTGGTGGCAATCATCGTACCCGCTACGCCCGAAGAAAGAATATGCGTGGTACTTACGGGCAAGCCCAATACCGACGAAAAACCAATGGTACTGGCTGCCACCAGCTCGGCAGAAGCCCCTTGGGCGTAGGAGAGGTGTTCTTTACCGATTTTCTCGCCAATAGTTACCACTATGCGTTTCCAGCCAATCATGGTACCTAAGCCCAAGGAGAGGGAGATGGCCAAAATCACCCAAGAAGGCGCATAGTCGGTGAGTTCTTTCAGGCTTTTGGTGCTTTGCTTGAGGGCATCGCGGTCAGCGCTGGCAATCACTTCGGGATGTGCCTCCAGAATCTTCTTGAGGCCGCGGTCTATCAATAAGATATCCTTGCGTATTTCAAAAGCCTTTCTGTCGGCCAAGCTGTCTTTGGGCGAGGCCAAGAGGCGCGAAAGCTCTTGGGCTTTCTGTTGGTAATCCAATACTATTTCGCGGTCTCTTACCGAGAGCGCTTCTGTGCGGATGCTGCGCATTTGTGTTTGAAGTGCCTCAGCTTTGGGGGCATAATCAGCCAAGTTTTTGCTTCCATCAAGGGCATAATAAAAAGGCAGAATGCCAATGAGCACAAGCATCATCAAGCCCACGCCCTTTTGGCCGTCATTGGAGCCGTGCGAGAAGCTCACGCCCGAACAAGTCAGAATCAGCAAGGCACGAATCCAAGTGGGAGGGCTTTCTTTATATTTTGGCGCTTCAAAGATGACCTTGTTCTTTACCGTTTTTCGCAG
Organism: Thermonemataceae bacterium; assembly: GCA_036788275.1. GTDB lineage: Bacteria > Bacteroidota > Bacteroidia > Cytophagales > Thermonemataceae > DAIQNQ01. Next base: position 16,944 of record DAIQNQ010000046.1, on the reverse strand, counting down.
AATATAAATCAGCAAAGCTGCCAAGCTCATTCCTAACAAAGGTGAAAGCAGCAGCGAAACACCCACTTCCGAGGCTTTGCCCCAGTTTACACTTGTACCGCTATTGCCCGGCAAGAAGGCAAAGGCAATGCCCACCCCCAAAATAGAGCCGATAAGCGTATGTGAGCTGGAGCAGGGGATACCTAAATACCAAGTACCTAAGTTCCATAAGATGGCCGTGAGCAACAAGGCCAATACCATGGCCATACTGTCCCAGACATCCTGCGAGATGAGCGATTCTACCGGAAGCAAATTGATAATACCGATGGCCACACTGATACCTCCAAAATGCACCCCTATAAAGTTCAAAATAGCCGAAAGTACTACGGCGACGCGTGGTGGAAGTGTATTGGTATAAATTACCGTGGCTACGGCATTGGCTGTATCATGGAAGCCGTTGATAAACTCAAAGGCGCATACACAAATTATACAGACAACCAAAAGTATAAAAAGAGGGGTTTCTAAGCCAAACATAGCCTTCTATTTAGTTTACGGTGGCAAATCTAAATGCTTTTTGGGCTATTTCAATCTCTTTTTAATAAATTAACAAAAAATTAACTCTTGCAATTAACTTATGGCAAAGCCCTATGTATCTAAAAGGTTTAGAGGCGTATTTTTGAAATTTAATTTGGAATACCCTCTTGAAAATCGTAATTTTGCC